>JBGPIG010000096.1:0-8699 GCA_041484745.1 Nitrospirota bacterium
AGGGGGAAGAAGATGCCGGAAAAGAGAAACAACGGAGTCATGAAGAGAGTGTAAAAATAGCTGAAGGAGTCGATCCCCGGCACGATTGCGGCGAACATGACGGAAAGCTCCGCGAAGATGAGGCCGCACAGAAAGATGAACGGGACCGCAAGCAGGATGAACGGTGAGTCCACGAGCCCGAACAGGGCGACCACGATCGTGATCGTGATGCCGAAGATCACACTCTTGGTAGCGCCCCACACAAGCTCGCCGCCTATGAGGTCGTTGAGATTTATCGGCGTGGCGAGGATGGCGTCGAAGGTCTTCTGGAAGGTCATGCGGATATAGGTCCCATAGGTGCACTCATATACGGCCGCGAACATGGAAGACGAGGCAATGATGCCCGGCGCGATGAACTTGACGTACGGCTGGCCGTGGATCTCCTTGATGAACGCGCCGAGCCCGAATCCCATGGCCACAAGGTAGAGCGCCGGTTCCGCAAAGTTCAGCGCGAAGCTCGTCTTATAGAGTTTGGTATAGACCGTCCAATGCCTCTGCCAGACCCTGAACATGCGCTTAATCCGCAAGGCTCCTCCCCGTCAGCTTGAGATACACGTTCTCGAGGTTGCCGCCGTGCGCTGCAATGAGGTTCGACGGAGAATCCACGACCACGATCCTGCCCAAGTCCATGATCGCCACGCGGTCGCAGAGTTTCTCCGCCTCTTCCATGTAGTGGGTCGTCAGCAGAAGGGTGGTGTTCCGGGACTTGAGGTGATTCAGCTTGTCCCAGACCGAGCGCCTGCTGTGCGGATCCAGGCCCGTCGTAGGTTCGTCGAGACTCAGGAGGTCGGGGTTGTTCACCAGCGAGCGCGCGAGCAGCAAGCGATGTTTCATCCCGCCCGAGAGCTGGTCGATCTTGACGCCTGCTTTGTCCTGGAGTTCCACGAACTCGAGAAGCTCACGCGCGAGGCGCACAGCGTCCCTCTTCTGAATATCAAAATACCGTGCGTAGACCGTGAGGTTCTCGAATACCGAAAGGTCCGGGTCCAGGTTGTTGTCCTGCGGCATGACGCCGATGCGCGCCTTGATCAGACTCGGGCTCTCGGTCACCTCCATGCCGAAGACCGAGACCGTGCCCGCGGTCGGCGGCATAAAGCAGGAGATGATGCGCATGACCGTGGTCTTGCCCGCGCCGTTCGGACCGAGAAATCCGAAACACTCGCCCTCTCTGATCGCGAAATCAATGCCGTCCACGGCCCTAAGGCCGTTATAATCTTTGATCAGCTTTTGTGCGGTGACGATGTCCATTGGCGCCCGATGCTATTCATGCATCCAAAAAAAGTCATCATTTACCACAGGGGCACGGAGACACAGAGAAATACACTTTGAAGTACAAAAGGATTTCTCCGCACTCTCTGTGCCTCTGTGGTTAGATCCGGCTTACTGCGAGTCCCTCACTCTTTGTTCGTCACCGCTTCAAGGGAATGCAGTATCCGTTCAATCTTCTCCCGGATGTGCAATTGCTTCCCGTGAAAATGCTCAAAATCCTGCGCCTCGCTCCGTACCTGGGTCAACTCCTGCTCGAGTTCGGTGAGTCGGCCCTTGAGTTCTCGGTTCTCGGTCACAATGGACTTCACGCGCTTCTCTACCTCAGCAAATTTTTCCGCAAGGTCCTTCAATTCGCCATTCCCTCGATCCTCAGTCCGGGATCCACAGATCGCGCGTTCCTGCCGTAGATCCGCTTATACTCCGCGTAGTTACGGAGCACCTTCTTCACGTACCCCCTGGTCTCGGCGAACGGGATGGATTCCACGAACACGTCACGGTCCTTGCCGTACCCGTTCTTGCTGATCCACGATATGACCGCCTCGGGACCGGCATTGTACGAAGCAGCCACCAGGAGAGTGTCACCCTTGAACCGCTTCATGAGATGACCCAGATACGAGGTCCCGATATTAATGCCTACATCGGAATCAAAAAGCTTGCTCCGGTCGAAGCCCCGCAGCTTGATCAACTGGGCCTCCCGCTCGCCCGTTGCGGGCATAACCTGCATCAGACCCTGCGCGCCTGCCGGTGACAGCGCCTCGGCATGGAACTGGCTCTCCTCCCGGATGATGGCGGCGATGAAGTAGGGGTCCTGGTTGTACTGCCGGGCATAGGACAGGATGCTCTCCCAATAGCCCTGCGGATAGGCAAGGCGCCACAGGTCTTCGGGTGTATTGCTCAGGGACCCCTCGAGATACCGCTCATAATTTCTGAGCACCAGCATGATCGAGCGATGGTAATCGCCGAGTTCAAAAAACGCCTTACTGAGCCCGATGAGCATACCGGGCCTCCGCGGCATGCTCTCCTGGAGGTACGACAGCTCCGCGGCCGCCTCTTTCTTCATATCCAGGTGCATAAGCTCCAGGGCCTTCCGGAACGAGGGCTCCGCCGCCAGAAGCTGTCTCGTTTCCTCGGTCCATACGGGTGGTCCGTTGTCCGTATCACAGGAAGGCGCCGGATCATCCGTACACAATACTTCTCCGCACAGAACGATGCTGTCGGCAGAAACACCTATCTTCTCCACGGGGCCTGAGGACGTCTCAATTGCGGTTATCCGCTCCGCGGCGCGGTATCCATAGTAGGTAAAAGGGCCCTTTTTGAGCACCTGCTCGTAGTAGGAAACAGCCTTCGACAGGTCTCCCCTTTTCTCAGCCGCTCTACCCTGCCAATACCATGCCTGGTTGACAAGAAACGACCGGGGACGTCTGTTCACGAGCTCCTGGAGGACCTGCTCGGACTTCTTATAATCACCGGCCGTGTAATGTGACCACGCCCTCCACCAGATCGAGCTGTCCGCGAACTTGCTCTCAGGATATTCTTCCGCAAGTCGTCGGTAGACAAGGAGCGCTTTTTTCACATCGCCCGTTTCGCGGTGGATATTTCCGATGAGGAAGAGGGCGTCATCGGCCCATTCACTGTCAGGATAGCGATCGAGAATTTTCTGGAAGGTTTTGATGCCCCGCTCCCAATCCCCGAGCCTGCTGTATGCTTTCCCGAGCCAGTACAACGCCTCCGGTGTCCGCTGGTCAGTCGGATAATCCTTCACCATTTTTTCGAGAACGACTGCGGCCTCGCCCCGCCTGTTGAGATAGAAGGCGGCGATGCCGGTCCGGAGCATCACCTCCGGCCGGTTCGGTGAGTCAGGTTCTTTTTCCAAAAGTTTCACGAATGATTCCAGCGCCTTCTCGTGCTGGTTCGAGCGGGACAGGATCATCCCGCGCTCATACAGCTCAGCCGGCAGAGGTTCCGGTATCTCAACGCCGCCTGCCTTAAGCTCGGCAAGCGCCTTCTCGACATCCAGGTCGTTTGGATTGCCGGGATACCGGATCCACACGTTCTGGTAGGCCCGTACGGCCTGGGCCAGGCTCGCCTCCGCGGTCAGCGCCCGCCCCAGGCCCATGCCGGCGGCGGGAGCAAGCTCGGAGCGTGGATTGTCCTGCAGGAATTGTTCGAAGGCCTCCGCTGCCTGGAGATAGGCGTATGACTCGAGGAGCGCCTGGGCCCGTCGGAACAACGAACGCGTGACCAAAGAGCTTTTGCTATAGGTCTCGGTGAGATGCTGGTACAACGCCGCCGCCTGGGTGTACCGTGCTTTTGCATAATGATATTCGGCCAGAATGAAGACAGCATAGTCGGCAAGTTCAGGATACTCGGCCTTCACGCGGAGCATGGCGGCATCAGCTTCAGACGCCCGGTCCAATTGTATCAGGGCCTGCTCCATCAGGAACAAAGACCTCTTATACAAGGGCGTATCCGGATAGTGTTCGACCACGTGTTGCGCAAGGAGCAGGACGGTCTCCCCATCCCGGGCCTGGTAAGCTTCACGGATCGCTCTCAAGCTCTGTTCCGGCCCAGTTTCCGGTATCGTGAGAATTTTGGCGGGCTGCGATGCAGGACGCGGCGGGACAACGTCAACGACAACCGGCGCCACGGCGTTTCCAGCGGCGCACGCGGAGAGTGTGAGGAATATGATCGACAGTATGAGATTATTCAACGGTAACATGGTTCGTCCGCCGCGGTACATCCGTTTTCAGAAAACACGTGTCCGCTGCCCAACTCTATAATATAGTCCATCGCCATCCCTGTCAATAGGAGTTACGCAAATCAAATTTGTATTTTGACAAATTCCGTAGAATACGCAATACTATACTCAAACAACAATACTGATGCCCAACACCCTCAACTGAGCAAGGAAGTCATCCCTTCATGCATTTAAAAAATATTCTTATCATTGATGATGAGCCGGACGATCCGTCGGGGCCTGTTTACCTGAAGACACGGCGGGGCGTAGGATCTTTCGTGGAAGGCGAAGGATGAAAAAAGGCATCTTCAGACGAATATTCGTCCTCTACGGCGCCATTCTCCTCCTGGCTGTGTTTCTCACGGAAGCGTACGTTACCAGCGAGGTCAGGACCGACCACATCAATGCCCTGCGGGACAATCTTGTGGTCCAGGCCGCCCTCATTTCCCGCGACGTCCCCTTCCCTTCAACAGAACAGACCGACGTCCTTTGCAGGCAGTTCAAGGAGATGACCCACGCGCGGGTAACGATCATCGCCATGGACGGCAGGGTCATGGGCGACTCGGATTCGGAATCATCCCGCATGGACAATCACAGCGACCGGATCGAGGTCCAGCAGGCGAAGCTTTTCGGGACCGGTATGGCCATCAGGCGCAGCGGCACTCTCAGGTACGACTTGCTGTATGTGGCGATAAAGATCCAGCGCAATGGCGCCAAGCGGGGTTATATCCGGCTCAGCGTGCCGCTCAAGGATGTTGATGCCTCGATAAATACCGTCCGCTTGAAGCTCATCCTCGTCCTCAGCCTGATCTTGCTGGCCACAGGACTGTTCTCGTTCTGGCAGATCGACCGGCTTCGGAGACTGACGAACCGGATACGGGATTTCTCGACCGCCCTTGCCCACGGTGACCTCGGCAGGCGACTGTTGCCCAGCCAAGCCGGCGAGTTCGATGAGATCGCCGAAAGCCTCAACACCATGTCCGGGGAACTGAAAAAAACCATCGCCGCAAGCGAGGAGGAAAAGCGCCGGCTGAACGTGGTCCTGCGAAGCATTCCCGATGCCCTGTTCATCATTGATGTGAACGGCGTCATTCTTCTGTCGAGCCTGGCGGCCAGAAACCTGTTCGGAGAAACCGCCCTCCAGGGGAAGCCGTTCATCGAGGTAGTCCGGAACAGCGAGTTTCTGTCGCTCATGGACAAGGTGCGGGAGCAGCTGAAGTCCGGCGTCGCCGAGATCAGGATCGATGCGCCCCTGGAGCAGTTCTGCGTCGTCCAAGTCTCCCCGCTCTTTTACAGCGAACGCGAGCTATCGGGGTTCGTCGCCGTATTCCACGACATCACCCGGCTCCAGAAACTCGAACAGACGAGAAAAGATTTTGTCGCCAATATCTCCCATGAGCTCAAGACTCCGATCACCGCTATCATGGGCTTTGCGGAAACCCTGCTGGAAGGTGCGCTCGACGATAAGGACCACGCCGTCAAGTTTCTGCAGACCATCAAATCGAACAGTCAGCGCATCAACAGCCTCGTGGATGACCTCATGACCATCTCAAAGATCGAGCTTGGCGTGATCAAGGTCGAAAAATCGCCTATCGCCATCAAGGAGGTCATGGAACAGATCATCGACACGCTCGGAGACAAGGCCGTGGAAAAGGGCCTGACGCTTTCTCTGTCAATCGATCCAAGCCTGAAGGAGATCGGAGCGGACAGGGGCAGACTGCTCCAGATATTGACCAACCTGGCGGATAACGCCATCAAGTTCACTGAAAAAGGGACGGTAACACTCGGAGCGTCTGAAGAGAACGGCAAAGCCTATGTTTTCGTGGAGGATACCGGGATCGGCATCCCGCGGAAACATCTGCCGAGGCTCGGCGAACGGTTCTACCGCGTCGATCCCGGCAGGTCGCGGAACATGGGGGGCACAGGCCTCGGGCTGGCTATCGTAAAACATCTGGTGAAGGCCCATGGATGGGAAATGCGGATCGAGAGCACTCCCGGTAAAGGGACGAGGGTAAGGATAGTGGTGACGTAGCCTATGGATACAACAGGAAGCTCAGGGAATAGCGCCATGCCGAGAACTCAAATCAGCTCATTGCTTAAAAAAGTCGCTTTAAACAAAGTCACGTCGGAAGAAGGCAGTATGCTTCTGAACGATCTTGAAAAGCGCGCCAAGAATAAAGATGATCTCAGCAATTTGTTCTGCGACATTTATCGGGAATTGCCGCAAGATACCCATGCCAAGACATTCCTGAATATCGTGGCGCTGACCAGTAACCCGACCTTTGAAAAGGTACTTATCCTTGGGCTGGAACATCCGGATGAAAGCGTAGGCATGGCGTCAATTGAGGGTATGGCGCGCTATAAAGACGAGGCGGCAAGGAACGCCTTAATTAAACAGCTTGAGCATTCTTCACCGCATATGAGAAAAGCAGCCGGCGCGATGATCGTGAAAAAATGGGGGGTAGAGGGCATAAAGACGATTATCGCCGCCGGTCTTTGCCATCAGGACACTGATGTTATCAATGCCGCATATTCCGTGCTGTCTGAATACGGAGTGGTCGTGGTCCCTCTCGTCATTGATGCCATGGGATCAATGACCATGGTTTCATTACTTGCGGCCGTAAAACTGCTTCTTGATCTGAAAGAAAGCGTCGACATCGACGACCATATTGACAAAGACCACGTTATAAGGTTATTACAGGTACTGCAAATAGTTGCCGACAATAAACAGCCGAATCTGATCATATCCGTGCTGGAACTGCTCGACGCTTTTAAAAACAGACTGGGCGGGTATGAAGAGAATATCGCCGTTATGATGCATTTTGAACACCCGACAATCAAATTAGTCGCCCATAAGGTTTTGTCCCATATGAATACGGACCGTGCTCACCAGCTCTTATCATCGGTGAAAATACCCCTTGCCGGGGGCGGTTATATTATTGATCAACTGCCCTCAACGAAAGATTGATGAACTTGTAAAAGTCAAAATCTGGCATATGCCGTCATTCCCGTGCAAACGGGAATCCAGTCTTTTCAAGCATATATTTGACCACTGGATACCCGCTTTCGCGGGTATGACGACTTTTTTCGAAACCATCAAGATTAAATCATGGAACAGCCTCATCAGCTGCACGTCCGGACCGCACTGAACCAATACTATCGCTCGGGAGAAAAGGTAGCGTGAACGCAAATCAGCATGAAATGACAGAATACTATGTTGATGTCGACCAGCTTCGTATCGGAGTATTTATCCGATTGCGGGGTCTCAAATGGTTCAACCACCCGTTTTTCTTTAACGATTTTAAAATATCAAAGCTTAGCCAGATAGAAGTTCTGAAAAACATAGGTGTCAAGAGCGTCATCTGCGTCCCGGAAAAAAGCGATGTCTTGCCGCTCAAAACACAAACAAAGCAATCACCCGCTCCGAAACCACAAGCGACGGCGGCGGAGGTCCGCCTGCAAACTCAGAAGTTATGGCAACTGAAGCAAGAACGAATTGAATTGAACAAGGAGCGAAGGGCCAAAGCTGAAAAGTGTGAAGAGCATTTCAAGACGAGCGTTGAGACGGTAAAGAACGTCATGCAAAACATCGAGACCGCTCCTCAAAAAACATTCGATGAGGCGGATATCCTGATGAAAAATATCGTCGAAACGCTCATGTCCGAGAAAGATGTCGCCGTTCAGCTCATGAATACCAAGTTCGGCCAGGAAAACGTCTTCTTCCACTCCCTCAACGTGTCGGTTGTTTCAATGATGCTGGGAAAAGAATACGGCCTTGATTCGGAATCATTACGAATCCTAGGGCTCGGCGCATTGTTTCATGACGTAGGCAAAAACAGCATCCCGAAGAACATCGTCAGGAAAAAAAATCTTTCGAGCCCCGAAAGACGATTTTTGCAGCTGCACCCTAAATATGGGGTCGACATCCTCTCTAAAGTTACCTCTTTCCCGCCGGAAGCCTTAAAAATAGTATACCAGCATCATGAGAGAAGCGATGGACAGGGCTATCCCTTAGGCTTACAGAATGAGAAGATCGCTGTCCTCGCAAAAATTACGGCCGTCGTAAACACCTATGATAACCACTGCAACAAGTTTGATTACCGGGAATCCTTGACTCCCTATGAGTCTCTTGCTTATATGTTCAGCGTCCAGAGCGAGATGTTTGATAAGGACCTCCTCTCGCTCTTCATCCGTTGTCTCGGTGTTTATCCCCCCGGGACCATTGTTAAACTTTCAAACGGGAATGTCGGGATGGTTGTTTCGGTGGACCCGAAGAGCCCGCTTCAGCCGAATCTCGTGCTGTACGACACTGAGATCCCGAAAAAAGAAGCTCTGATATTTTCTCTGAAGGAAGAGCCGAATCTTTCTATTGAGGCAAGCATACGTCCATCAGCCTTGCCTCAGAATATCTACGATTATCTGGGCCCGAGAACCAGAGTCACCTATTATGTAGATGAATCGATATCCAAGATAGACAAGAATGTGCGGGTTTGAAATCCACCTCACCCGTGAATGAGAAAAAGTTTTCTGCCAAACGAGACTGCCAATCGACATTATGTACTCCCAAAATGATAATGTCCTATTCTGCCAAAGTAGAAATGTCCTATTCTAAGTTACAATACCCTGACGTAATTGGAGGGTACTGTGACAGAAA
>JBGPIG010000097.1:0-8671 GCA_041484745.1 Nitrospirota bacterium
CGTCCCTCGTGGGGATCATGCTCGGTTCCATGATCGGGGTGAAGATCCTCGCCAAGTCGAAACCCAAGGCCATCAAGTGGATGGTCATCGGTCTCCTGCTCTTCGCGGGGCTCAGGTCCCTGCTCAAGGGACTCGAAATCTGGAAATAGGAGGAACAAAATAATGACGAACGTAAAAAATAATAAGGCTTCTGAAGAGCAGATGGCATACGCCGGCGTCCTCAATATCGGAATGTGGCTGGGGCTTGCCGTTCTGGTGATCACGTTCTTTATCTACATCTCGGGGGTGCTCCCGAGCTATGTGCCGATCGATGATCTGCCCAAGTACTGGACCATGAGAGTGCACGATTACAACGTTGCCCTTCATGCGCCGACGGGATGGGGCTGGGCCTCTCTGGTCGGGAAAGGCGATTACCTGAATTTCGTCGGCATCGCCATGCTCTCCGGTCTCACGATCCTCTGCTACCTGGTGATCCTGCCGATCCTGTTCAGGAAAAAAGATACGGCCTATGCCGTTATCGCGATCGTCGAGGTCCTGGTGCTTTCACTCGCGGCGAGCGGCCTGCTGAAAGTCGGCGGACATTAAGCACACGACAGCGTGAGGTGAAGAGGTCCGGTCATGGGGCGGCTGAATAGCCGCCCTTTTTATTTGACATCAGGGAGGGCCGCTTTCCCCTTGACATTGCCCTCACATTTGTTGTAAATTCTTTTGCGTTTTGCATTTCCCGGAATCACGACCCGTCGTCAGTCTCAAGAATGCACGAGTCGTCGGACTTTGAAAATCGAGATCACTTCGCGGAGTCTCGCCTGGGCGAACAGTGAGGTCTTTCCGCTTCATCTCACTCGGGCCCGGAAGGTCTTTATTAGGCTCAGCGTAATAAGGTCATGCTGGTTTGTACAACATGGAAGTAGCAAGTATATTTTCGATAGGCATTCTCTGTTACGTTTTCGGCGCAGTCGCTTCACAACTGCCGCTTGCGAAAATACGAAACTTCAGCTATCTCTTCTCCCTGGCAGGCGCGCTTCTCTTCCTCGTCGCAGGCGCGTACCTTCTCTTTACCCCGGCCTTTGCCGGCGGGGCCATCCCCGTATCATCCCTGTTCAGCTTTGCTTTCTCCGGCGACGCTCTTTCGGGTTTTTTTGTCGTCCTCATATCGCTCATCACCAGCGCCGTTTCCCTCTACTCCATCGGCTTCACCCGGGGGATCAAAAACGCCGGGTACCTGGGGTTCTTCTATAACGTACTGATCCTGAGCATGTACGGCGTGGTCCTCTCCGCGAACATCTTCACCTTCCTCGTTTGCTGGGAGACCATGGCCGTGGCCTCGTACTTTCTCGTGGTTTTCGACCGGAACGAAGAGACGGCAAAGGCCGGCCTCTTCACCGTGGTGATGACCCACATTGGGACGGCCTTCATCATCGCGCTTTTCCTCGTGCTGGCCCACTTCACGGGCAGCATGGATTTCGCGTCCATGCGGGCGGCTGCGGCGACACTTCCGCAGAGCATCAGGTCCCTAGTCTTCATCTTCGCGCTCATCGGTTTCGGCACCAAGGCGGGCATCATTCCGCTCCACACCTGGATACCCCGGGCCTATCCGGTCGCGCCTTCGAACATCACCCCCCTCATGTCCGGTGTCATGATCAAGACCGCGGTATACGGCTTTCTCCGGATCGCCCTGGACGTGCTGGGGCCGGGGCCCGAGTGGTGGGGGATCACGGTCATCGTGGTCGGCGGAATCTCCGCGGTGCTGGGCATCCTCTACGCGATCATGGAGAACGACCTCAAGGTCTTTCTTGCCTATTCGAGCGTGGAGAATGTCGGGATCATCCTGCTGGGGATCGGCGCGTCCATGATGTTCCGGAGCAGCGGCCTGCTCGTCCTCTCGGGCTTTGCGCTTGCGGCGGCACTCTACCACGCTTTGAACCACGCGCTGTTCAAAGGCCTCCTGTTCCTGGGAGCAGGGTCCGTGGTGAACGCAACACGGACGAGAAATATGGAGAAGCTGGGCGGGCTCCTGAAGATCATGCCCTACACAGGCTTCCTGTTCCTTGTGGGCGCCCTTGCCATCACGGCCCTCCCGCCGTTGAACGGATTCGTAAGCGAGTGGCTCACCTACCAGTCGCTCCTTCTCGGCTTCAAGTCTCCTTCTGTTGTTGCGAAGATCGTCTCGCCCCTGGGCGGGGCGGCCCTGGCGCTTACCGGGGCGATCGTGGCCGCCGGGTTCGTCAAGACCTTCGGCACGACCTTTCTCGGCAAGGCGCGGAGTGAACACGCGACCGAGGCCAAAGAGTCCTCAGTATGGATGGTCCTGGGCATGGCGCTCCTTGCCCTTCTGTGTGTCGCCTTCGGTGTGTTTCCGCAAGCGGCAATCGCGCTCCTTGCTCCCGCGGTCTTTACCATCACGGGGTCCTACGTTGATCTGCACCAGCAGGGGGTCTTGATGACGCCGGGGGACGCCGGCTCGCTTTCGACCACCGCGATCGCCCTGTGCATGGCGATGATCTTCATCGGCGCCATCGTTCTCATAAGGCTCGCCGGCGGCAGGAGAAAGACCGTGTACGCGGATTCCTGGGACTGCGGCATCCCGGGGCTCACCCCGCGCATGCAGTATACGGCCACGGCATTCACCAAGCCTCTCCGCATCATCTATAAGAGGATCTATCTTCCGAGCAGGGACCTCAAGGTCTCGTACCTGATCAAGCCGTTCTTCGTGAAATCCATACGGTACGGCGGCGAGATCACGCCGTTCTTCGAGCGGTACGTGTATGAGCCGGTCACGAGGTCCGTCCACGCGATCGCCCAAAAAGTGAAATTGCTCCAGTCCGGGAGCCTGCAGCTCTACCTGGGATATATTTTGATCACGCTGATCGTGTTATTGATCTTCGGCACGTGAGATTGATGCATTCATAAGAAGTCAAAGGTTACCGCGGAGACGCTGAGACGCGGAGAAGAAAAGTAAGAATTAATTGGTTTTCTCTGCGCCCTCCGCGACTCTGCGGTTAATCCGGACCTTGTACGAGTTGATCAAGATTACTACAATATGGAATATTTTCAATTTCTCATAATCATCATCTTCTCACCCCTGGTGAACGGGGTGGTCAAGAAGCTTAAGGCGACCATGCAGGGCAGGCAAGGCCCCGGTGTGCTCCAGGCGTACTACGACCTCATGCGTCTTTTCAAAAAGGACATGGTGATTTCCACCGTCACGTCATGGGTATTCAAGGCCACGCCCTTTATCGTGTACGTTGCAAGTATAATTGCCGCAATGCTCGTCCCCGTTCTCACCGTGAGACCCGCCTACGGCGTGATGGGCGATGTGATCGCGCTCATCGCCGTCTTTGCGCTGGCGCGGTTCTTCATGGCACTCGCCGGGCTTGACGCCGGGACCGCATTCGGCGGCGAGGGCAGCAGCAGGGAAATGACTGTTGCGATCCTTGTCGAACCCATGATGATGCTCGCGCTGTTTACCGCCGCCATAGCAACAGGCTCAACGAACATTGCAAGCATTGCCGCGGCGCATGGGTCGGGCTACTCACCATCCCATCTGCTGGCGCTGTCCGCATTCATGGTGGCCATCGTTGCGGAGACCGGCAGGGTGCCTGTAGACAATCCCGATACGCATCTCGAGCTCACCATGATCCACGAAGGAATGATCCTGGAATATTCAGGCCGCTATCTGGCGCTTATGGAATGGGCCCACGCAATAAAGCAGATGGTCCTGTTTACCCTGGCGGTGGATATTTTTTTCCCCTTTGGGATCGCCCGTGATGCGGGTGTCGAGGGACTCGCCCTGTCACTGGGCGTGTATGGCATGAAAATGTTCGGCATGGCGTTCCTCATGGCGGCGGTGGAGTCCACGCGGGCGAAGGTCAGGTTCTTCCAGCTTCCGTCGATCCTCGGAGGCGCTTTTGTTCTGGCGTTCCTGTCGTTGGTGACGCATATTATGATGGGGAAATAGGAGGAGCGTGAGCGACATGAAGACATGGATCGAAGCATTTTCTGTTATTGATTTCATCTCCGTCGGCATTCTCCTGACGGCGGTGACCTTAAACGCCTTCAAGAGCATCGAGTCCTATGTGAAGGCGTACACGATCAATTCCTGGCTTCTCTCGGGCCTGATCGCCGTCGTGGCGCTCCTTGCGGGCGAGACGCACCTCTACATCGCGGCGCTGCTTACCCTAGCGACCAAGGGTATTATCATTCCGCTCTTCCTGCGGCGGATCGTGCGCCAGATGCGCGTCACGCATGAGGTGCAGCCGTATATAAGCAATTCCCTGTCACTCGCCATATCGGGCATCCTCGTGGCCGTTGTCTACGCATCGCTCAAGGACGGTATCTTCGTTACCGGTTTTTCGAAGAACGTGCTCCAGATTTCCATCGCCGTGATCCTTATCAGCCTGTTCATCATGATCACGAGAAAGAAGGCGTTGACGCTGGTGATGGGGCTTTTGTTCATGGAGAACGGGCTCTTTCTCGCCGGCTTTTCGCTGACGTTCGGCATGCCGACGATCATCGAGCTCGGCGTGCTGTTCGACATGCTCATGGGGGTCATCATCCTGGGGATCTTCGCCGTCCAGATCAAACGGGCCTTTGCCTCGGCCGATCTGGACAACCTGACGGTGTTAAAAGGATAGTTCGCAGTTCTGAGTTCAGAGTTGAGGTGAAAGAAACAAGTGATTGCAATATTGATCATCCCGATTGTAACCGCGGTCGCATGCTACCTGCTGAAAAACCCCCGGGTCATCGGCTACGTGAGCCTTGCCGGCGTTGCCGCCCTCGCCGTGTATGCCTATCCGACGATTGCGGCGTCGCTGTCCGGACCGGTCTCCGCCGCGGAAGGCGCGTTCTCCATGGATGCGCTCTCGGGCTATATCATGGCGATCGTACTCTTTTTGAGCCTTGCCTCCGCGATGTACTCGATCAGCTACCTTGAGCACGAGTTGGAGACGGGCCTTACCGACCTCCGCGGGGTGAGGAGATACTACGGGTTGCTGCATCTCTTCATTTTCACCATGCTGCTCGTGACCATGGCCGACAACCTCGCGATCATGTGGATCGGGATCGAGGCCACGACAATCGTGTCGGCGCTTCTTATCGGTCTCGGTTTCCATAAACGGCCGCTGGCCGTCGAGGCGGCCTGGAAGTACATCATTCTCTGCACCGTGGGTATCACCTTCGCGCTCCTCGGTACCTTCATCACCTATTATGCCTCGACCGCAGTCATGGGGACCGAAGGAGCGCTCAACTGGACCAAGCTGAAAACCATCGCCCCCCGGCTTAATCCCGAGACCATGAAGCTCGCATTCATTTTCGTGCTCGTGGGGTACGGCACGAAGGCCGGTCTTGCGCCGGTGCATAACTGGCTGCCTGATGCGCACAGTCAGGCGCCGAGCCCCATCAGCGCGCTGCTCTCCGGCATTCTCCTGAACACCGCGTTTTACGGCATCATGCGCTTTGTCTCGATCGTTGAACCGTCGACGGGAAATGCCTTCACCGGCAACCTGTTGATCATCTTCGGGCTCATCTCAGTCGGTATCGCGGCCATTTTTATCCTTGTCCAGGAGAATTACAAGCGGCTCCTCGCATACAGCAGTATCGAACATATGGGTATTATCTCTCTCGGTGTCGGCATCGGAGGACCGATCGGCATCTACGGGGCGCTCCTGCATATTCTCAACCACGCGTTGTCCAAGCCGCTCATGTTCTTCGCCTCGGGCAAGATACAGTCCCGTTTCGGGTCCCAGAACATCGCGAACGTGACGGGCGTGCTCTCGTCCATGCCGCTTCTCGGCGCGCTGACCTTTATCGGCGCGTTGTCGCTTTCGGGTACGCCGCCCTTTAATATTTTCGTGAGCGAGTTCACGGTGCTGAAGGCGGGTGTGGACAAAGGACTGTGGCTCGTGACGGCCCTTTTCCTGTTCTTCGTCGTTATCGTGTTCTACGGGGTGTTGTCCGGATTCGGAAAGATGTTGTTCGGGAAACCGGATGAAGCGATGCGGGAACGATTAGCGCATCATCATGCTCCGGGTTTTAATTTCGGCACGATGCTCGGCAACGGGATCATGATTTTCATGGCACTCTCGGTCATCGTGATGGGTCTCAAAGTGCCGGGCTTTATCGATGACACGATCAGGACCTGCGTTCAAGTCCTTGGAGTAAAGTAATATGAAAGAAAGCATTTTTAAAAAAGCGGTCACCAGACGGGAGCAGCGCAACGAAGTCTCCATCGAGGTCGGAAAAGAGGACTTCAAGAACGTCTGTATCGCGCTCTCTACTGATGAGCACGCGCTCCTGCGGCTCATGTTTGCGACCGACGAGCGCCGGAAGGACGGTTTTTTCAGAATATATGCCGTCTTCTCGATCCCGGGCATCGATGTGTTTTACCTGATCGTTCTGCCCGTTGCTGAACACGAGAACGGTTTCCCTTCCCTTACCAGCTCGATCCCCTCAGCTCACTGGTACGAGCGCGAGATCCGCGACATGTTCGGTCTCAATCCGCAGGGGCATCCTGACGCTCGCAGACTGGTTTTTCACGAGGCGTTCCCGGCGGGATCACATCCGCTCAGGAAAGACTGGAAGATCACGGATCCGGAACTCAAAGCATGGGGCGAGGGGATTGCGGTAAACGTTCCCCATCCTTTCATGGAGGTTGCGGGAGAGGGGATCGTCGAGATCCCGGTGGGCCCGGTGCATGCCGGGATCATAGAACCCGGCCACTTCAGGTTCAGCGCCGTGGGGGAGACCATCTTTTTCCTCGAGCCGCGGCTGTTCTATACGCACAAGGGTACGGAGAAGCATTTCGAGACGCTTGGATTTATTGAAGGCGTGAAGCTCGCAGAGCGCATCTCAGGCACGTCTTCCTTTTCCCATGGCGCAGCGTACTGTATGGCTGTCGAGCGGATGATGGACATCGAGATCACGGAAAAGGCAGCCGCGGTCAGGACGCTCGTCCTGGAGCTTGAGCGCTTGTATAACCACATCGGCGATATCGGGAACATGTGCGCCGGAACGGGGCTCGCGGTTGGCTATATGAACGGCGCGGTCATCAAAGAACAGCTTATGCAGCTCAATGAGCGTCTTACCGGGAGCAGGTATCTGCGTGGTTTGAATGTCGTGGGCGGCGTCACCAAAGACGTCTTCGCTCAGGCCGACGATATCCTCAAGACCATTGATGACGTCACCAAAGGGTATAAAGAGCTTATGAAACTTCTTCTCGGCGCGGTCTCACACGTCGAGCGGCTCGAGAACACCGGCAGGCTCTCCAAGGACATTGCCCGGAAGTTCGGTGTCACCGGTGTTGCCGCGCGCGCGTCGGGGCTGACCGATGATATGAGAAAAGCCCATCCGCATCTGCTGTACGACCGGATGATCTTTGAGGCCCATACCCTTGAAAGGGGCGATGTGCTCGCCCGTATGATGATCAGGGCCGAGGAAACGGAATGCTCCATATCCATCATCCAGTCGCTTATGGAAAGCGGATACAAGGGAGAACTGATCGTCCCGGCCAGGACCGCACCGGCGTATTCCTCGGCGTTAGGGTACGCGGAATCGCCGCGGGGATCGCTGTTCTACTGGGTCATGGCGGACAAGGACGGAATGCCGCTCAGGGTGAAGTTTCGTTCACCGTCGTACTGCAACTGGCCCGCGGTGCCTTTTGCCGTTCACGGGAACATCGTGCCCGACTTCCCGCTCTGCAACAAGAGCTTTAATTTGTCCTACTCAGGGACGGATATGTGAGAAGCTTAAGGGGAAGAGGAACAGGAGAAAAAGCCCAAAGATTGAGGAGAAATGGGGATGGGGGAGAAATAGAGAAGGGAAGATCTAACAGAAAAAATCATACAAGCATGTATTAATGTTCATAAGGAATTAGGTCCTGGCTTTCTGGAAAGCATTTACCACAAGGCTTTAACGATAGAACTTGAAAGGCTTGGACTGTCCTTTGAGTCGGAAAAAGAAATCAGGATTCTCTATTCCAGCGTTGAAGTGGGGATTCATAAAATTGACATATTGGTTGAGGGAGAAATTGTTGTTGAACTAAAGACAGTAGAAGATCTCAATAAAAAATATTACGCTCAGGTCAGATCGTACTTGGCTGCTTTGCACAGAGACGTAGGATTGTTGGTGAATTTTTCAGGTTATGCGGTTGATGTCAGAAGGGTGGAGCTAAAGAAAACAAAAAATCAAGATGAATAGAATTCACTACCGTCAGTTTTCCCCATTTCCCCCTTTCTCCTTAGAATGATTTTTAGTTTTGCCGTGAGGTTGTTATGTTTAGTGAGATTATTAAAAATATTATCACAAAAAAGAAAGTCATCCCGTTCCCCGAGGGGTTCAACGTCACTCCCGACCAGGCGGCGAAGATTATTGACTTTCAGAAAAAGATTGATACAATCTTCAAGAGATCGCTCAGGATCAGGCAGATAGATGCGGGATCGTGCAATGCCTGCGAGTGGGAATGTACGGCGCTGACCAATCCGATCTACGACATCCAGCGGTTCGGTATCGACTTCGTGGCGTCTCCGCGGCATGCCGATGTATTGCTTGTGACCGGCCCGGTGTCTCGTCAGATGGAACTTGCGCTGAAGCGGACGTATATCGCGACTCCCGAACCGAGGCTCGTGGTGGCCTGCGGTGACTGCGCAAAAGACGGCGGCATCTATAAAGGAAGCTA
>JBGPIG010000098.1:0-8661 GCA_041484745.1 Nitrospirota bacterium
CGGATCGCCCGCACCGACATGTCGGCCTGCGCGGACTTCATGCCGCCGCCGATGTCTCCATATAGCTTGGCGATCGCCTTGCCCACGATAACGACTTCCGCATCCGCCTGATTGCCGAGGGTCCGCGCCTGGTCGGAGGTCAGGTCCTGGATCTTATATGCAGCGGTCACCTTGATGTTTTGTGCAGCAGCTTCGTGGTCGATGAATTCGAAACCCTTTTGCGTAAATACATCGATGACGGTGTTCTCCACCACGCCGATATCAGTCTGCTGACCATGATATCCCCACCACCAGGCATACCACTCATGGCCGATATTCTGCTCGGCGACCATGATCATGGTCCTGGGTTTGTGCATACGGCCGAGAAGGATGCCGATGCCCGAGAGGTCGTCAGTCAGCTGGCCGAGCGATACCTCCGCATTGATCCGCACGCGGAGCAGCCCGCTGTCGGCTGTCTCGCTGGTGACGTTGTACCGTTTGATGTACCCCTTGGTCTGAGACAGGATCTTATCGCTGATGAGCTGGTAGTTCTCCACCTGTGTCTGCGAGTCGATCAGGATGCCGATTGCCTGCTCAACCGCGCGCTTCTGGGCGTCCTCGATCGCCGCGTCGCGGGCGATGTCCCGAGCGTTACCTTGTATCCCGGCTACCCCTTCCGCTGTGACGGTCTTGGTTTCTTGTGCAATGGCCGAGAGTGCTGATACTGTTGCGAAGACAGATATGAAGCACACAAGTTTAACGAGACGATTCATAGAATACCTCCTGAAAGGTTTGTCTGATACAGCAAATATACCAGAGGCGGTGGGTATGGTCAAGGGTTCTTCCGAAGCAGGATGGCGACGCGGGAATGCGTTTGCATGGGATAAATTATCTGGATATTTTGACAGGGAGATGATAGAATCAGATCACATCTTTCATGTCTGGGAGGTAGCGCACCGTGCCAAGATTGTCCGTGAATATCGATCACATTGCCACGATCCGGCAGGCGAGGAGGGGTGTGGAACCTGATCCCGTTGCCGCGGCCGTGCTTGCCGAGCTGGCGGGCGCACATGGCATCATTGCGCATCTCCGGGAGGACCGGCGGCACATTCAGGACCGTGATGTGAGACTGCTCCGTGAGGTTGTGCAGACCAAGTTGAACCTCGAGATGGCGGCGACTGACGAGATGCAGCGCATCGCGCTCGAGGTCAGGCCGGACCTCGCGACGCTGGTACCGGAGAAGCGCGAAGAGCTGACGACTGAAGGCGGCCTCGAAGTGGCTTCACGGGTCGATTTTATAAGAGCATTTATCGGCCGTCTCCAGCAGGAGGGGATCGTCGTCAGCCTGTTCATCGATCCCGATGAAAAACAGATCGCCGCCGCAAAAAAGGCGGGTGCGGACTGGGTGGAGATCCATACCGGCGCGTATGCGAACGCGAAGTCGGAAAAAGACCGCGAACGTGAATTGTTGAAGATCGTTGAGGCCGCGACGCTCGCGGGGAGCCTGGGGCTGAGCGTCGGCGCCGGACACGGACTGAACTACGTGAACGTGCGGAAGGTCGCCCGTATGGCCGAGGTAGAAGAGCTGAACATCGGGCACAGTATCATCGCCCGCGCCGCGTTTGTGGGGATGGAAAAGGCTGTGAGTGAGATGATCGAAAGAGTCAGGGTATAGTCGCGGCGCTAAGCCGGCCCCGCAGAGGCGGTCCGTCTTGAGCGCCAAATCACAAGTACCAAGTACCAAATATGATACTCTCGTAAAAAGTCTGATTTAACCGCAGAGCCGCGGAGAGCGCAGAGGAAACCAATTAATTCTTAAGGTTTTATTCTCCGCGTCTCGGCGTCTCCGCGGTGGATTCTGACTTCTTACGAATGCATCAAATATCAAGCTCCAACTATGCAATTCTAAATAGTTTGGAAACTATATTTTTATAGTATTGGTGCTTATTTTTTGTTTGTGATTTTAAATTTAAGTTTTTTTCAGCAGGGGGGATCGCATGATCATCGGTATCGGTATCGACCTGGTTAAGATCGAGCGCATCGACAAGGCGGGGAAGAGCCATCCCGGCTTTCTCGAACGGGTGTTCACGGATAGGGAGCGCGAATACTGCGCAAAACAGAAGTATCCGGCGCAGCACTACGCCGGCAGGTTCGCCGCCAAAGAGTCCGTGCTGAAGGCCATCGGCACGGGTTGGAGCGCGGGGGTAAAGTGGACGGACATGGAGGTGCTCCACGGAGAAGGCGGAGGCCCCATCGTAAATGTCTCCGGCCGGGTGAAGGACCTGCTTGACCTCAAGGGTGTAAAACAGGTTTTACTCAGCTACTCGCACGATGAAGGATATGCCGTGGCGCAGGTGGTGCTGGTGGGCAGCATGATGCATGCAGCGGGTGAAAATACGTAGCACACTGTCTATCTACCCTATGAAAATCGTCAACACGAAACAAATCAAAAGTATCGACCGCAGGGCGATCAGGGAGTTCGGGATACCAGGTCCCGTCCTCATGGAGAGCGCGGCTTCCGCGGTCATGGCCGAGATGGAAAAATTCTTCGATGGTCTCCGAGGCGTGCGGGTCGGGATCATCTGCGGCAGGGGTAACAACGGCGGGGACGGATCGGCGCTTGCCAGGAGGCTCAGGGTCCGCGGTATTGCGGTGCGCGTGGCGCTGCTTTCGACCTTCGGCGCGGTCAAGGGCGAGGCAAAGATCAATCTTTCCATACTCCGCAAGATGGATGTCGAGATCATAGAGAACGCTTCGGCGCGTTCTCTTGCGGACATTGTTGCCTGGTCCGATGTCCTTGTTGATGCAATGCTCGGCGTGGGGCTTTCATCACCGCTGACGGGCATCTATGCTCGGGCCGTGGACATGATCAATACGGCGGGCAGGCCGGTTGTCGCCATAGACATTCCCACGGGTATTGACGCGGACACGGGCGCTATCAGGGGTGCGGCAATCAAGGCCGACCTCACCGTGACCATGGTGCTTTTGAAGCGCGGACTCGTACTCCATCCCGGCGCGCAGTATGCCGGCACGGTCCGGGTCGCGGACATCGGCATTCCCCCGGAGGTCATCGAACAAGAAAAGATATCCATGAGCCTCCTGGACCGTGATGCCGCCTGGGGCGTCATCGGCCAGAGGGCTCCCGATGCGCACAAAGGGGACTTTGGTCATCTCATGGTCGTGGCCGGATCTCCCGGCAAGGCAGGGGCGGCGGTCATGGCCGCACGGGGAGCGCTGAGATCAGGTACCGGGCTCGTGAGTGTTGCCGCGCCGGACGGTCTTGTCCCTATCATCCAGTCCCAGGTTGCCGAGGCCATGTGTGTTCCCGCGGCTGAAAGCATCGAAGGGACCATCGGGATCGGCGCGGAAAAAGAGTTGCTCAAGGCCATGGGCACGATGAGCGCCTGCGCAATCGGTCCGGGGCTTTCGACCCACTATGAGACTGTTCAGACGGTGAGGAACCTTATTCAGCGGCTTGCGATTCCGGCGGTGATCGACGCGGACGGGTTGAATGCGCTTGTGGGTTTCACTGATCTTCTCAAGAGGACCAGCAGGTCCGTCATCCTGACCCCCCATCCCGGCGAGATGGGGAGGCTGCTGGGCATATCATCCGATGATGTGCAGAAAGACAGGATCGGAATCGCTTCAGCATTTGCACGAAAGTTTAAAGTCACACTCGTGCTCAAGGGCGCGGCCACGCTCGTCGCGACCCCCAAGGGCTGGGTGTTCGTCAATTCAACCGGAAACCCCGGCATGGCGTCCGGCGGGACCGGTGATGCGCTTACCGGCATGATCGGCGGGCTTCTGGCACAGGGATACGGCGCAAGTCAGGCGGCATGTCTCGGCGTGTATTTGCACGGACTGGCGGGGGACCTTGCGGCGCAGGAAAAGGGCGAAGCGGGAATGATCGCCGGGGATTTGATCGAGAAGATACCCGCAGCGATACTGTCCCTGCAGGACGAACCGGTATTGTATTGAAAACCTAACCTATGCAAGCCGGAACCATGAGGGCGTCTCGCAGAGCACGCGGAGGACGCAGAGATAAATCAAACTTATTACGTCTTGGTTTTAAATCATAACATCTTTTAAGCCTTTCTCTGCGGACTCTGCGCCTCTGCGAGAAATATTGTTTCATTGTACGTGGAATTTGCTTCTTCAGTAACAATATATAGTTCCGCATCCGAGGAGAACCCATGTTGACCGCGAAAGACATCATGAACCAGGACGTAATAACCGTAAAGCCGGAAACCTCCATCGAGGAACTGGCTTTCCTCCTTGTGAAAAACGAGATCAGCGGCGTGCCGGTGGTTGACGATGCGGGCGCGCTCTACGGCATCGTAACCGAGAACGATCTCATCAGCCGGAATAAGCGGCTCCACATCCCCACCGTGGTGAGCTTTCTTGACGCGGCCATCTATCTTGAAAGCTCAAAGAAATTCGAACAGGAAGTGAAACGCATGTGCGCTACGAAGGTCGGGGACATCTGCGCACGGAAGGTGATATCTATCACGGAAGATACCACGTTGGTGGAGATTGCCACGATCATGGATGAAAAAAAGGTCCACCTGCTCCCGGTGGTCAAGGCAGGCAAGATCACAGGCATCGTAGGCAAGCGCGACATGGTGAAGGCAGTCGCGCGGCAGGCTGAATAGTGTTCAGTGTGATCACGTCAAGTTTGGAGCAGACTTGGCGGACCGGCCGTATGCTCGGTTCTCTGCTCGAACCCGGAGATACGGTCTGTCTCTACGGCGACCTGGGTGCGGGTAAGACGAGCTTTTCCTACGGCATTGCTTTGGGGCTCGAAGTGCGGGAAAAGTACATCACCAGCCCGACGTTTACCTTTGTGAATGAGTATCAGGGTCGCGTTCCCTTTTATCATATCGACCTTTACCGGCTGAAGGGGGCCGAAGAACTTGAGAACATCGGGTTCGATGGGTATATAGAATCCGATGGCGTGACGGTCATAGAATGGGCCGAGCGGGCTGAGGACGAGCTTCCCAGGGAACGTTTGAGCGTCTATTTTTCCTCACTTGACGAGAAGAGCCGCGAGATCGGGTTTCTTGCTGATGGGGAACGGTACGAAAAGCGGCTGGAGGAGTTGAAAAAGGGACTGAACATAATTGAGGTGATTGTGAAAAGAGTTTGACAGGTTATTTTCTACCGCAGAGACGCGGAGACGCTGAGAAATGCAAGAGATAAAGGCTTTGATTCTGGTTTAATACAGCACCAAAATATTTTGACTTTCTCCGCGCCTCCGCGTCTCCGCGGTTATATTTGACTTGTCGTGAGTTAATCATTATGAAGAAGATCGGTATCATAGCAAAAGATATTGCAGCGGCGCAACAGGCGGCCAGGAAGCTGGCGACCTGGCTTGAGACACGGGGCAAGAAAGTTTTCATCGACAAGGAAACCGCGCTGGCCATTAAAATGCGCGGCTACGACGGGCAGGCGATCCCCTCGCTCGTTGAGATGATTATCGTGCTCGGAGGGGATGGGACGCTCCTGTCCGCGGCAAGGTTGGTGGCCGACGCCCACACCGATGTGCCGATCTTCGGGGTCAATCTCGGGAGCCTGGGTTTCATGGCGGAGCTGTCTCTTGACGAACTGTACGGCAATCTCGAAAAGGCGATTGCAGGGAGGCTCGAGACCGAGGACCGGATGATGCTGACCGCGAGCGTGATCCGTGATGGGAAACGGAAGGCCAAGTACCGGGTGCTGAACGACGCGGTGATCAACAAAGGTGCGCTCGCGCGCATGATGGAGCTTAAAGTGTCGGTAAACGACGGTCACCTGACTACGCTCCGGGCCGACGGTCTGATCGTGGCGACGCCCACGGGTTCGACCGCGTATTCGTTGTCAGCCGGAGGGCCGATCATTCATCCCACGATCCATTGTTTCGTTCTCACGCCCATCTGTCCGCACACCTTATCGAACAGGCCGATTGCGCTGCCTGATAACGTCGTAGTGACCGTACGTCTGACATCGAGGAGCGAGGATGTGTCCCTCACGCTCGACGGGCAGATCGGTTTCCCGCTCGAGCCGAACGATATCGTGGAGATCAAGAAGTCCCGGTTCAAGATGAAGCTGATCAAACACCCCGCGAAAAGCTACTACGAGATCCTGAGAACGAAGCTCAAGTGGGGGAATTGATAGTTCAGAGTACAGAGTAAAGAGTAAAGAGTACAAAGTTGAAAAAGGTAAGGGTACTTTTTATGGATGAGATCCAACAGGAATTTCTGGATCTAGTAAGGCAGGTCAGGGCGCACCTTGAGTATCAACGGGCGCTGGGGGTGAGTTCCGTTGAAACGACGTTATTGGGACGTCCCCAGGCAGGGGCGCCCCGCACGGTGCAGGCGGGTCTTGTGACGAACGCCGTGTCTCTGAGGGAACAGCCGATCGTACCTCCCGCCACTGACCTTGCCTCTGTTCGTGAAGAACTCGGCGACTGCACCCGGTGCAAGCTGCACAAGGGCCGGAAGACGATCGTTTTCGGAGAGGGCAACCCGAAGGCCCTTCTTGTCTTTATCGGCGAGGGGCCGGGGCAGGAAGAAGACGAGCAGGGGAGGCCCTTTGTCGGCGCTGCCGGCAAGCTCCTGACGGACATCATAGTCAAGGGCATGAAGTTCAAGCGAGAGGACGTGTATATCTGCAATATCGTGAAGTGCAGACCGCCGGGCAACCGGAACCCCGAGCCGGACGAGATCGGGGCCTGCGAGCCGTTTCTCATGAAACAGCTGGAAGCTATTAAACCGAACGTGATCGTCGGCCTGGGCAATGTTGCCGTCAAAACGCTGCTTAAAACCAAAGAGGGGATCACGACGCTCCGCGGCAAATGGCGCCTCTACCAGGGTATACCGCTTATGCCGACGTTCCACCCGGCATACCTCCTCAGGAACCCCAAGGACAAAGCACTGGTGTGGGAAGATATTCAGAAGGTCATTGCGGAGATGGAAAAAATCGGGAAAGGATAAAGCGGAGTCCAGATTCCAGATGACAGAATGCAGACTCATGCAAGAACCAGTCTGTCCACTGTTCTCTGTCTTCTGACTTCTGATTCTTATGGACCATCTTTGGACGCCGTGGCGCATGAAATATATCCTCAGTTCAAAAAATCCCTCCGGGTGCATTCTGTGTGAAGAAGCAAAGAAGAATGACGACCGCAAGAACTACATTCTGTATCGCGGTAAGCATTCGTTCGTGATCATGAACCTTTACCCCTATAACAACGGTCACCTGCTGATTGTTCCCTATACCCATGAGTCGGACATCGACCGGCTTCCCGAGGAAGAGCTCACCGGCCTTATGAAAACCACCCAGGCCTCCGTCAATATTCTGAAACAGGCCATGAAGCCCGAGGGGTTCAATATCGGCATCAATATCGGTAAGTCGGCCGGGGCGGGCATCCCGGAGCATCTGCATGTCCAGATTGTTCCGCGCTGGACCGGTGATTCCAGCTATATCACGGTCTTTGACGAGACTCGGGTGGTGCCCGAACTGCTCGATGGGACCTATGAACGGCTGAAGCCGTATTTTGAAAAAATAAAAGATTGAACGTTCGCCACAGAGACACGGAGACAAAAGCAGAGCAAACCCCAAAGGTCAAGCTCCAAATCACCAATAAACTCCAGGCACGAAGTATCAAACAAGTTTAGATTTTGAGATTATTGAATTTGGATATTATTTGGGATTTGTTGTTTGCAATTGGGAATTTTCATCATTCCTGCAGAATTCCATGACCGATTTAACCCCCTTAATGAAGCAATACCGCGAGATCAAACGTCAGCACCTCGACGCGATCCTGCTTTTTCGCATGGGCGATTTCTATGAGATGTTCGACCAGGACGCGGTGACAGCGTCGAAGGTGCTCGAGATCACGCTTACGGCCCGGAACAAGTCCAAGGGCATCGAGACGCCGCTCTGCGGGTTCCCGTACCACGCGGCCGAAGGATATATCGCGAAGCTTATCCGGCGCGGCTTCAAGGTCGCGGTCTGCGAACAGGTGGAGGACCCGAAGTTTGCAAAGGGGATCGTGAAGCGTGAGGTGATCCGGATCGTGACGCCGGGCACCGTGCTCGATTCGAACCTGCTCGATGCCAAGGACAATAATTACCTCGCCTCCCTTTATCCGGCGAAGAACGGCTTCGGACTCTCATTCGTCGATATCTCGACCGGCGATTTTTTCGTGACAGAAGTGGATGGCGAGAAAAACCTTGCCGAGCTTGATACCGTGCTTGCCCGCTTTACCCCCCGCGAGATCGTGCTGCCCGCGGGGCACCAGCCGGACCCCGGTCTTTCGTCATTGCTTCGGCAATACACGCAGGCGATCAATACCTTCGACGACTGGACCTTCGACAGGGCGACGGCTACGCGCGCGCTGCTTGACCACTTTAAGGTCGCCTCGCTCGAAGGATTCGGATGCAGCGGCATGAAGACCGGGATCTCGGCCGCGGGCGCGGCTCTCCGGTATATAGAAGAGACGCAGAAAACGGGTTTGGCGAACATCAGACGGATAAAGCCGTTCCTCGCCCGCGCCTACCTGGTCCTTGACGCGTCATGCCAGCGCAACCTCGAACTTGTCAAGAACATCTATGACGGTTCCTCAAAAGGCACGCTCCTTTCGGTACTTGATTTTACGGTTACGTCCATGGGCGGCAGAAAACTGCGCGAATGGCTCCTGAACCC
>JBGPIG010000099.1:0-8642 GCA_041484745.1 Nitrospirota bacterium
CGAACCTTCCAGAATAAGCGTGTGCCGATCCCCCAGCGGAATGTTCCCCTGAGTATACAGCGAGGTCTTCGTGAATCCTGCGCTGCTTCCATATTCCTTTTGCGCTGTCTCATAAGCGCCCTTGAACAGGCCGCCGGAATGCGGAAAGACGCCTTTGTCCCGCGTATCGAGTGTGGTGAGGAAGGCGAGGCTGCCGATGCGGGTAATATCTTTCGACGGGGTCATGCCGATCGGCTCGACAATGCTGTCCGTGGCGTAGCGGTACCGCAGATAGGTGTCTCCGAACCTGAACCATTGGTAGCCGAAGGCGGCCTCGGCCCCGGTCCGGGTAAAAGCGAGTTCGTTGACCCGGTGCTTGTTCTCGTACAGGAAGTAATTCCGCTGCTGATAGAATGCCTGTACGGTGTGGATGAAATAGGTGTCGAGGACGAACGGCGAGCGGTATCCCAGGGTGAGGTCCGTATAGTTGCCGTAGCGAGTATTGAGATAGGCCATGATGCCCCTGCCGTCGACGTTGTCCACGACAATGTCCGTGAGGCCGGTGAAGCGGTCCTCAAGATCGTAGCGGAGGCCGAGCCGGACTTTGGTTGTGGGTTTCTCCTTGATCCGGAGCGTGAGGTCGATTCCGCCCCGGGCGCTCTTGGACGCGGCCATGGAGACCGACTCGAAGTAGTCCAGGGCATAGAGGTGCTGGATGTCGTAGGCTGCGGTATATACATTGAGCGGTTGTCCCGGACGGGTCCTTGTTTCCCGCCGGATCAGCGATTGCTGGGTTTTCCGTTGGCCGACGAGCGTCACCGAGTCCACCCGGCCTTCATAGAATACGATCTTAAGCATGCCGCTGTCAGCGGTCATATCAACCCGCTCCACCCGCGTGAGCAGGTATCCCTGGTTTCTGCACTTCTCCACGATTTTGTCCAACTCCGCGGACAACCGGGTCGTGTTGAGCATCCGCTCCTTCTGCCAGGCAAGCGCGGCCAGAATATCCGTAGTTGTAATGATCGTGTTCCCGGAGACATCGATCGTTCGTACCACGGGATTTTCCTTGACGGTAAGGACGGCCAGTGTGCCTTCTCCTTCTTTTTCCAGGTCCAGGGTCACATCGGCAAAGTAGCCGATCTTATAGACGTCTCCTAAAGCATCGAGCACTTCGTCATACGTCGCTTCGCGCGGAAAGAGGACCGGGGACATGGCATAGCGGATTGTCGCTTCCGAGATGGTTGCGTTCCCGAGGACGACGAGGCTGGTGATACGGAAGCGTTCGTCCCCTGTCGGCGACGTTTTTTTGGGTCGCATGATTTCACGGATGCGAGGCATCGCGGCCTGCGCGGCTTCTTCGCCCTTTTTGACGATATTTTTCATAGCAGGGAAGTCCGTGAACGAGTAGTCCGAGGTGTCGGGAGTGATCACCAGGTCGGCGAGCGCGGCCTGCCGCACTGACTCGCGGTGTACCTGGAGCTTGATCGTCTGGCTCATGATTTCAACGAGCGAGGTGAGCCGCTCCTTTTTTTCAAGTTTTGCCGATGCGTCAATGGCGATTATCGCGTCTACGCCCATGGATTTAACCACGTCCACCGGCAGGTTTTTCACGAGTCCGCCGTCCAGCAGCAGTCGGTCCTGGAGCTCAACCGGTTGGAACACGATCGGGATGGCCGCGCTGGCGCGAATGGCTTCATGAAGCAAGCCGCGGCTGATGACCACGGTATCGCCGGTCTCGATATCGGTGGCAACGGCACGGAAGGGGACCTTCAGCCTGTCAAAATCGAGGTCCGCCTCGAACGATGCGGCAAGCGTCTTGGATGCGAGCAGGTTTGTCAGCTTCTGTCCCGCCGAAATACCCGAGGGCGGCAGGAACCGTCCGCGGTAGAAGGTGAACTCGAGCAGATGGCGGCTGCCCGCCTCTTTCTGCTCCTGGGTGAGGAATGCGCGCGCGGGCGTGTTCGTGAAAATGTCGTTCCAGTCATTTTCGATGAAGATCCGCTCGATCTCGTCAGGGTTGTAGCCCGCGGCAAAGAGACCGCCCACTCCGGCGCCCATGCTTGTGCCCGCGATGGCCGCAACGGGTATGCCCTCCTTCACCAGGACCTTCAGAACGCCGATTGATGCAGCGGCCTTGGCGCCTCCTCCGGCGAGCGCCAGCCCGAGTCTGGGCAGGTTCTCCTTCGCCGGGGAGACGACCGTCCTCAAGCCGCCGTACAGGGCGGTGTAGGTGAGCTTGAGCTTCAGGGGTTGCTCCTGACAAAAGGCCTGTCCTGCTTGAAGGGTCAGCAGTATCGTGAGAACAAGCGCGGTAGGACGGGCGATCATGCCCTTTACTATAGCACATCCCCGCATCGGCATCCATGCGATTTTGCGCCCATCCGATGCTTGACTTTGATGCGTGTTGGGTGCTATTATCCACCCTGCTTTGAACTACACATAATTAACCACAGAGGACGCAGAGAGAACAAATCTCTGAAAAATCGGAATCAGATATTTCATTTGGTTTCATTCGTAAAAAAGTTGAAAGCCGCCAATGTATAACCACAGAGACACAGAGACGCGGAGAAAGGCATGGGGGAATCAGGGTTTAAAAACTTTGTAATTCTTTAATTTATCTGGAATGATCAGAGTATTAAAGACGCTACTCTTGGTAATCCGTTATAAACTATAAGTCTATCCTCTGTGTCACAGTGCCTCCGTGGTGAAAAAAGCTTTTTCAACTAAAATACGAAAGAACCTTTTTTTCTCTGTGATCTCTGTGGTAAAAATTCTGTCAAGGGGTACGATTGGTGAAATCACAAAAAAAGACACATACGTGCGGGGATTTGAAGAAAAAGGACGTGGGCATGAATGTGACGCTCATGGGCTGGGTGCACACGAGGCGCGACCACGGCGGACTCATCTTCGTCGATCTCAGGGACCGCGGCGGCATCACGCAGGTGGTCTTTAATCCGGAGACGTCCGCTGATGCACACAACCTGGCGCACGACATACGGAGTGAGTTCGTACTCGCGGTCACCGGCAAGGTTGCTCCCCGGCCGGGCACTACGGTGAATCCCAAGCTTCCTTCCGGTGAGATAGAAGTGCTGGTGAATACCCTCTCGATCCTGAACCAGGCGAAGACCCCGCCCTTCATGATCGAGGACGAGACCGATGTGGCGGAGAGTCTCAGGCTGAAGTACCGATACCTCGATCTTCGCCGTCCAAGCCTCCAAAAGGTCCTCATTACGCGCCACAAGATCACGCAGACCGTGCGGCACTTCCTCGACAGCCATGATTTTGTGGACATCGAGACCCCGTTCCTGACCAAGAGCACACCCGAGGGAGCGCGGGACTACCTCGTGCCGAGCAGGGTGAACCCCGGTATGTTTTATGCGCTTCCGCAGTCGCCCCAGCTTTTCAAGCAGATCCTGATGGTGGCGGGATTCGAGCGCTATTACCAGATCGTAAAGTGCTTCCGCGACGAGGACCTGCGCGCCGACCGTCAACCGGAGTTCACGCAGATCGACCTCGAGATGTCTTTCATCGAAGAGGACGATATCATCGCGCTCATGGAAGAATTGTTGGCCGAGGTCGTGAAAGCGGTAAAGGGCATAGAGCTCAAACATCCCTTTCCCCGGCTCTCGTACCACGATGCCATGGACCGCTACGGATCAGACAAGCCCGACACACGCTTCGGTCTCGAACTGAAGGACATCTCGGATATTGCGAAGGCCTCCGACTTTAAAGTATTTCTCCAGGCACTAGGGCTTGGTGGTCTGG
This sequence comes from Nitrospirota bacterium, assembly GCA_041484745.1. Classification (GTDB taxonomy): domain Bacteria; phylum Nitrospirota; class UBA9217; order UBA9217; family UBA9217; genus JALNZF01. The sequence goes on from JBGPIG010000099.1 coordinate 3,745, forward strand.
TCAAGGGTTTTGCCGCGCCGGGCATGGCGGGTCTGTCACGCAAAGAGGTGGACGACCTCACGAACGAGGCAAAGGTCTTCGGCGCAAAAGGCCTTGCCTGGATCAAAGTGACCGATTCGGGATTCGAGTCTCCGATCGCCAAGTTCTTCAAGGACGGCCAGGTGACGGCCATCGCGGAGCGGCTCGGAGCAAAAGCCGGAGACCTCATGATGTTCATTGCCGACAGCCCCAAGACCGTTGCCGAAACGCTCGGGTATCTGCGTCTTCTCATGGGCAAACGATTGAACCTTATCGACGAAAGCAAGCTCAACTTCCTCTGGGTCACGGACTTCCCGCTCGTGGAGTGGAACCCCGAGGAAAAGCGCTACGATGCCATGCATCATCCTTTCACGGCGCCCAGGGACGAAGACCTCGAGTTCATGAAGTCCGACCCGATCAAGGTCAGGGCAAAGGCCTATGATATCGTGCTGAACGGCTCGGAGATCGGAGGCGGCAGCATCCGTATCCACCGGTCCGAGGTCCAGTCGCAGATGTTCGGGCTGCTGAACATCGCCGAAGAGGACGCGAGGAAAAAGTTCGGGTTCCTGCTTGAAGCGCTCGAGTTCGGAGCGCCGCCCCACGGCGGACTGGCCTTCGGCCTGGACCGGCTTACCGCGATCTTAACGGGCGCCACGTCCATCCGCGATGTCATCGCTTTTCCCAAGACGCAGAAGGCCATCTGTGTCATGACCGAAGCCCCGTCGCAGGTGACCAGGACGCAGCTCAAGGAACTATCGATCAAACTGGATGTGGTGGAGTGAGAAACCGCAGAGGGCAAAGCGTAGAGCGCATAGCGCAAAGCGTAAGAGACTTAACACTATGCTCTATGCGCTATGCCCTTTGCTCTCTGCAGGGTAAATTATGAGGTGCAAGGTTTGCGGCAAGGACGTCGAGCTCCGAATCGGCTGACGCGTGATAACGGTACGCTGCACGTCGTGCGGCAAAGACTTTCAGGTCAGCGAGTACCTCGACGAACTAGACGAGGACATGTGGAAAAAGATCTCCAGCCGTTCCTGCGACCGGGTGTAATTTCGTGGATCGATATATATGAATTAATCGTTGTCAATCGTGACGATTATCTTGTATCATAGCATTCGTGAAATATGCTGATGATCTCCTCCTGATAAACAGATTCAAAATCGGCGATACATCCGCATTCAGCGATATCGTCTTCAAATACCAGGACAAAGTATACAACCTCTGCCGTCACATGCTCAGAAATGCCGATGCCGCGGAGGATGCCGCGCAGGACGTATTTCTGAAAGCCTACCAGGCTCTGCCCAGGTTCCAGCCCGAAGCATCTTTATACACCTGGCTTTATCGCATCGCTACCAATACCTGCATCGATTACAAAAAAAAGCCGATCTTTGAATCCCTCTTCGGCGATTCCGGGGAAGGGGAGAGTCTTATTCATGATAGCGCCTCGGGTGCGCCATCTCCCGAAAAACTCTACCAGGCAAAACAGATAGACCAGGCATTGCAGGAAGGGCTTGGAAAGTTATCGCCTAAACTGCGGGCGATCATCATCCTGAAGGAGATCGAGGAGCTGTCCTATGAAGAGATCGCAGATACCCTTGAAATTTCAATCGGGACCGTGAAATCCCGCATAGCCAGGGCGCGGGAAGAGCTGCAAAAAATAATGCGAAAATTCAGGGAACAAAATCCATAATAGATCGTTTAACTACAGAGGAGATAAAAATGAGTTGTCCAAAAACAAAACTTATCTCGGCATACCTTGACAAAGAACTGGGGCGTGGTGAAAAGACCGCGTTCGAAGCCCATGTGCAAGGATGCGCCGGTTGCTCGCATACGCTTGAGGAGATGCGTTCGCTGCGAGCGGCATTTGCAAACGCGGAGCGCTATCCCGCGCCCTATGGTTTCGCTACAAGGGTCATGGCGCGAACAGAAGAGCTGGAGAAAAAGAAGGCGCCTTGGTTAGTCCCGTTTTTCGTTAGATTCGCGGAAGCGGCGGTTTTGCTTGTTATTATCACCGTGGGCATTCTCGCGGGAAAGGTCATGACGAACAGTTCCCCGGCAACATCGTCGCCGAATGTTGCCTCTTCTCTTTCTCTCGATGTATTCGATGCAACTCCTCCCGGTTCCCTGGGCGGCGCATATCTTGCCATGACGGAGGTGAGAAATGAAAAATAGCCTCCTCAAATTTGCCCTGGCAGCTTCCCTGATCCTGAACCTCACGGTATTCGCCACGGCCGGATACCATTATTATCAGCAGTCCCGCACCTGGGTATCGCCCTTCGGCAAGGTCATGGAGAAGGATAGATTCCTTTTCGAAGAATTGTCCCTGAAGCCTGATCAGTTAGCGGCGATGAAAAACAAGGCAATACCTTTTCGCGCGGAGATCGACCGGCGAAGGATGGAAATAGAGGCGAGAAGAAAAGAACTGGTGACGCTCATGCGTGATCAGAAGCCCGATAAAAAGGCAATTGATTTCACAATCAAGGAGATAAGCGGAAAACAGGAAGAGATGCAGCGGATGATCGTTGGTCACTTGCTTGAGATGAAATCGTCTCTCGACGTTGGCCAGCAGCGGAAGTTTTTCGATCTCATTGAGCGCAACATGGCCGGAAGCGGACAAATGTCGTGTCCGCCAACGCACGGGACGATGCAGTCAAACTGAGATTTAGACTGCTCCGCATCAAGTGACCGACACCGGAGGGTGAAATGGTATCTTGATTCAGATCAACTCCTCGCTTCACCTCTTCCCGCTGATTTACTCCGTTCCTGTTCCCCGCCGTCGTTCTTAGAGTGAAAGGATAAAGAGCAGACATGGTACGTTCAAGAATAGTGGCCGGTGCTGTCGCATTTGCGATGGCAACGACGCCTTTTCCTTACGCCTATTCAGCAGAGGCCCGGAAGGGACTGCTGTCCCCGGAGAAAGCGGATATCACCGTCGCTCCTGTTGATGTGAAAATCCTTACGCTCGAACAATGCATTGCGCTGGCATTCGAGAAGAATCCAGGGCTTCGGATCGAACAGGAAAAGATCATAGAACTCGAGAACGACTATAGCATTGCCTCGGCAGGCCTGTACCCGAAAGTCACCGCGAGCGGCTACTATAGCAGGGTCAACAGGGACCGTGTCGGCATACAGCCGACCATGCAGTATACCGAGGAGTCCCTGGGACAGGTCAAATTGAAGCAGCTCCTGTACGACGGCGGAAAGACGAGATACAACGGCCGCGCTGCATCGAAAGCGGCTGATGCGCAGCGGGATTCCACCGAAGCGACCCGGTTGGATACCGCCTTTGTCGTGAGTCAGGCATATTACCGGGTGCTCGAAGCGCGAGAATTATTGCGGGTCGGGGAGAATTCACGGTCTCAGCGGGACGCCTTCTTCAAACTGACCGACAGCTATCAGAAAGCGGGCAAAGCTACGCGGATCGAGTCGCTCAAGGCCGAGGCCCAACTGCTGGATGCGGAAAGAAGCCTTCTACAGGCGCGGGAAGCTTTGCGGATCAGCGAACTGATCCTCAAGAAGACAATCGGCGTCGGCGTTGATGCGCAGATAGGCATAGCCGACGGTCTGCCGGAAACATTCGCGGAGCCGGGATCTGATGAACTATTGCTCGCGCAGATGTTCGATAATAATCCCGACCTCAAAAAGAGCGCGCAATTCAAAGAGCAGGCAAGGCTGTCCATAGACTCGGCAACGGGGTCGTACCTTCCGGAGATCAGCCTCCAGGGAACCTACGGCTACCGGGAACGGGATGTAGGCGGTTCGGGGGAGGAGTGGATGGCAGGCGTATTTTTAGAGTGGTCCCTGTTCGAGGGCGGCATCACCCGCGCGCAGGTGGCCAAGGCCCGCGCCCGCTATCGGGAGGTCGAGTGGAACGACAAGGCAATACGGGACCAGGTGCGTGTTGATCTTAGCCAGGCGATAGGCGACCTTCGCACGGTTCTCGCGTCCATACGATCTTCGAAAAGACTGGTCGAAGCGCAGGATGAATCATACAAGGCGACTATGGAATTCTATAAGCGGGGCAAAGCGACATACATCGAAGTGCTGTCCGCAGAGACGGATCTGACCCAGGCAAAGGCTGCCTATGTGCGCTCTGTCGGTGATTACCAAGCCGCGTCAGCGCGTCTTGACCGGGTAACAGGAAAACGATATACAGCAAGCGAAAAGCAGGGAGGCTTACCGTGACAAGAATAAAGAAGATCGGCATAGCGGCTGCGTCGGTGGTTGTCGTACTCGCTATCGTCGCACTCGTGGCCCATTCCAGGGCCGGCAATGACAAGTCGGAGTCCACTGTCACCACGGTTGTAGTTGAAAAGCGGGACATGGGTTCCCTTGTCCAGGCTACGGGCATCATCAAGCCCAAGGTCGGAGCCGAGGTGAAGGTTGGGGCGCGGATCACCGGCAAGGTGGAGCATCTTTACGCCAATATCGGCGACCGGGTCAAAAAAGGCCAGATATTGGTCCGGCTCGAACAGGACGATCTAAAGGCCCGGGCCGATCAGGCGGAGGCGTCGTACCTTGAGGCTCAGGCTGCGTTCGACAAGGCGAAGATAGATCTGGACCGGGACAAACCGCTTGCAGAGAAAGGTTACGTGACGCAGCAGAGCATAGATGTCTTGCAGAACGCTTATGATATGACGAAAGCTCGGGTCATGAAGGCAAAGGCTGATCAGGACTATGCAAAAGCGCAGCTTTCCTATGCGACGATAACAGCGCCCATCGGTGGAACGATCGCGTCGGTGACGACCCAGCAGGGCGAGACCGTTGCCGCCGGTCTGAACGCGCCGACCTTCATCACGATCATCGATCTGAACAAGCTCGAAGTGAACGCCTATGTTGATGAAACCGATGTCGGCAAGATCGGCGTTGGTCAGGAAGCG
>JBGPIG010000100.1:0-8612 GCA_041484745.1 Nitrospirota bacterium
AATTTCATATATTTTCTTTCTCAATATAGTATGAGTTTCTTCTTGGACAAATTCTAAATCTTTGGCGATTAGAAGTTGTGAGGTGACCTCCATCAATGAACTGTAGGCAATCTGGTAGAAGTTTGCCTTGTCCTTTCGTCCTTTTCTTGCGCTACCCTCGGCAATATTTGATGCAACCGAAACTGCTGCACGGTTTATCTGTGAAACCAGGCCAAAACGTTCTTCTGATGGGAATGACTTGGTCACCTTGTACACATTGATCGCAAATTCTTTGGCCAATTTCCAGACTTCAAGTTTTTCAAAGGCAAAGGTATATTCCAAAATATCAGCTCCTCAAGTGTTCATGGGTCAAATGAGTGTTTAAGTGTTGAACTGTTCAAGTGTTCATGGGTTCCAATTCAACACTTCAACACTTATCCCAATTCAACAGCTCTTGACGCTTTGCGTCAAATAACATCTGCCAAAACCCTTTCCGTTTTCCTGAAATACCTGAACCCTGATACCAGAATGGCGAGGGTCAGCGCTGATGACAGAATAAATCCCGGCCAGTACAGATGCGTGTCCCCGCCGAGGATTGCCCAGCGGAATCCGTCGATGACCCCGACCATGGGATTCAGGGAGTAGAGCAGCCGCCATTTCTCCGGTACGATGCTGCTGGTGAACCCCACGGGCGATACATACAGGCCGAATTGGACCATGAAGGGGATGACATGCTGAAAGTCCCGGTATCTGACATTGAGCGCAGCAAGCCACAGGCTGACGCCGAATGACGCACCGAACGCCAGGAAGAGGAACAGCGGAAGGCTGAGCATCCGCCAACCGGGGACGAATCCGTACCATGCCATGAGGAGTACGAGGATGACAAAGGAAATACAAAAGTCCACCAAGGCGACGATGACGGAGCTTGCCGGGACCACGATGCGCGGGAAATAGACCTTGGTCAGCATGTTGGCGTTGCCGATCAGAGAGTTGCTCGCGTCGGCCAGCGAGTTTGCGAAGAACTGCCACGGCAGCAAGGCCGCGAACACCATGATGGGGTAGGGGACGCCTTCGGACGGCAGCTTCGCCAGTTTACCGAAGATGAGGGTGAATACTATCATGGTGAGGAACGGCCTGATGACGCTCCAGGCGATGCCGATGGCAGTCTGCTTATAGCGAACGAGGATGTCGCGCCACGCGATGAAGTAAAATAATTCCCGGTAGCGCCACAGGTCTTTCCAGTAGGCTTTCTCTGCACGGCCCGCTTCGATGATTAAAGAATGTGGAGACATATTGTTCACGTGTTCCTTGTGCTTTTCTTGTCCTTAAGATAGGCAGACACGATCCCATCTCCAATGCCGGCATAGTCCTGCCATTTAGTGGCCTTGAATCTCCTGAGCGGCTTTAAGACAACGGTCTCTCCGACCACCTCGATCTCCAGTTCGTCACCTTTGCCGATATGGACCAGTTCTCGAATTTTTTTCGGGATAACAACCTGTCCCCGTTCACTTACCAACGTCTTCATGGGTTTGCCTCTTCGCGGTAAAATTTCGGCTACGGCTGCTCCTGGTCCGTGAGCGGGAATATCGATCGTATGTCCTTTTTGGGTACGCCGTTGTTGATCAGGGCCTGACGCACCTTGTCTTTTTTTACGTAGGTTGTAATCACCACGCAGTCATATGCTGTTTCCGCGATTGCCGTGAATGGGCGAACATCCATTCCGAAGAAGTCTTTTCCGGCATCTTCCGCGTCAACAACCGCGGCCAGTTCCAGTGAAGTTTCCTGAAGGGAAATGTACGCGATTTCCGCCACTTCATCGGCGCCGGCAAATACGATCCTTTTCATGCCGTTTTTCTGCAGCTCGTGAAACAACTGCTTCAAATTATTCCGTGCCTCGCGGTAGACCCTGGTGTAATCATGGAGCAGGTCATAGGTGAGTTTTGTTTTTTCGGCAAAGCCTGTAGGGGTAAGATAGTATGCGTAGCGTTTCGAGGGGATCGCTTTGACGGTGATGTAGCCTTTTGCGATGAGGTTCTTAATGTAGGAATTGACGAGTCCCAGCGCGATGCCCAGTCGGCTGCTCAGGTCCCGCTGGGTGAGCGAGTCGTTGTTCGAGAGCTCATCGAGGATTTGCAATGACCGGTAATGTTCCGTCCCGGGAGGGGACGAGCGATCAGCGTTCATAATGTGAACATGGTACTATGAAGACGTTGTTATGTCAATTGTTTTTTATAAGATTCTTTACACGATGTTGTGATAATGTTATAGTTGCCAAAGCTCTGCGCGAGCGGATGAATTGGATGGTGTCAAAACATCTATGAACAACGGGGGGCATTTATAAAGGAACACCCACTCAAAACGTCATTCCCGCGAAAGCGGGAATCCAGCCTTTTGACTTTCCTTCTTTCGGACTGGTGGAATAAACTGGGGTAGACGGCTGAGAAATAATGAAACAATTTGTTGTTTATATGCTGTGCAGTAAACGAAATGGTACGCTTTATACGGGGGTCACGTCGGACTTGATTAAGCGTGTTTACGAACACAGAAACGATCTTGCTGACGGTTTTACGAAGAAATATGGAATTCATCGTCTGGTTTGGTATGAGATGCATGGATCTGCAGAAACAGCAATTCCCAGAGAGAAACAGATAAAAAAATGGAACCGGCAATGGAAACTGGACTTGATTGAGAAAAGCAATCCAGATTGGAAAGATTTGTACGATGAATTGATAATGTAATACTGGATTCCCGCTTTCGCGGGAATGACGAAAAATCTGTATACGCCTATTCTGAGGAGAGAGACGACCTTTTGAAGCACTGCATTGAGACAAATAGAAACGCCGCACCTCTTTTCTGAGCACGGCATCAAACGTAACCTTGATCCTGATGACATCATGCATTCGTTGAAGAAATTTGCGGGGGCATAGTCCAGTCCAATCGGTAGAAATTTATCCACGTTCGGTCGGATTTGGTAGGTTGCGCAAGCAGGTGAAGTCCCAGACGGAGGAGTTGATGGAACCAAAGATATGTCTGGCGCTGGGCGGGGGGGCGGCCAGGGGGCTTGCCCACCTGGGCGTGCTTAAAGTCCTTGAAGACGCCAAGGTCCGCATCGACATGATAGCCGGCACCAGCCTCGGCGCGATGATGGGTGGTCTGTATGCCACCAGGCCCGATGCCTCATACTGGATGGAGCGGGTAGACCATTTTCTCCACAGTTTTGTTTCACGCAAAACACGTCTCGAATTCATCCGAAAGCTCGAACAGCCGAACAACCACAACCACGGGTTCTTCAGCGACATGGCGTTCCTGATCCGCAAGGGATATTTCTGGGGGGTCACGGCTACGCAGTCCGCATTCATCGCCGAAAAAGAATACCGCGACCTCATCTATCCCCTTATACCCGACATCACCATCGAACAGACCAAAATACCTTTCAGCTGTGTTGCCACGGACATCCGGAACGGCAAGCGCGTCATGTATACAAGCGGATCGCTCCGCACCGCTATCAGCGCGAGCTGCGCGCTGCCCGGCATCTTTCCCCCGGTTGAGGACGACGGCATGCTGCTCGTGGACGGGGGATGGGTGGAGCGCGTGCCTGTGCTCTGCGCCTGGGACATGGGAGCGGACATCGTTATTGCCGTGGACGTGTCGAGTGACGTGGCGACTTTTGAGGACAAGTCCGGCCTGGACATCGTCCTTCGCGCCGATGCGGTAACGAGGATTTATCTGAACGAGCTTCTTGCCAGGGACGCCGACATCGTCATTCATCCTGCAGTGGGCGGAACGCACTGGGCGGATTTCAGCAATCCCAAGGAATTGTTCAAATTGGGGGAGACCGCTACACTCGAAAAGCTGATGACCATCCGGACCGTTATCCACCGCGCTGTCGCGCCGCAGAGGGGGATCGGCGCCCACATCCGGACGATCAGGGACAAGATCATGGAGAAGGTCTCGGGGACGAAACCGTAGTCCTTGGGCTATAATCCTACAAAGTGCAGTTCAGCCGCACCCTGCACTCGCGGTTCCACTCGTAAACGCCGGGCGCAGGCAAAAAGCACATAAAAAAAATCAAAAAAGTTGGCTCTTTCGTATTTTAGTTGAAAATAAGTTATCGCCAAGCCTTAACAAAGAAATCACTTTACCTAAACACAAATCCGTTTTCGCGCAGAGACGCAGAGGCTCAAAGAAAGAATAATATTACATTGAAAAACAAGGCGTTGATCTAAAGCCGTCTGTCCCAACATTGAAGCATTCATTAAGTATCTGCTGTTTTTTTTCTCTGCGTACTCTGCGACTTTGCGCGAGACAGACGTTTGCAGTTTCTTTTCAACTAATGTACGAATGAACCAAAAAGTACTTTGGTAAAATAGCTTCACCCAGCAGGTGACTATTTTTTTGTCGTTAACCTGTTGTTTCTTCCGTGTGAATTTTGTGCCTTCTGTGGCCAACTGCTTTTTTGAGGATAATTGACGCCTGCCTTAAGGATGAGCGGAGGACGCGAAGAAAAAACGAACACGTACGGTAATCGCTTTGCGCTTCGACTTCTTCGAGGTGAGATTTATCGGATTTCTTTGCTATAATATCATCATGCGCCCACCCCTTGTGATCGCCCATCGCGGAGACTCCTCCCAAGCCCCCGAAAATTCCCTTGAATCCCTGCGTCGCGCCCTCGCCCTGCCCGTGGACATGATCGAGCTCGATATTCGCAAGAGCCGCGACAACGGGCTCTATGTGATGCACGACAGGATGACGGGCAGGACGGCGGAAAAGAACATCGACATTGAGCGGGCAACGTCCGAAAAGATAGCGGGGGTGAAACTCAAGCACAACGGGCCCATTCCAGCGCTCCCGGACGCGCTCGGGCTGGTCGCCGGCGCGTGCGGCCTGAACCTTGAGATCAAAAGTGCGGGAGCGGGCGCATTGACCGCGGACTATCTCCTTTCCTCGGGTTATACCGGCGATGTCCTGATATCGTCGTTCCAGGAGAGCGAGGTCGTCGCTGTACGGAAGGCGATGCCCTCGTTGCCGACGTCCCTGATTTTTGATTTTTTTTCGGTCCGCGATGTTCCGTCTTACAAAGAACAGGGGTATACGATCGTCAGCTTGCGGAGTAAAACGGTGAGCGAGAAGCTGGTTGCCGCCTGTCATGAGGGGGGTATACACGTGTTTGTCTGGACAGTGGACGGAGAGGATGAGATGCGGAAGTTCATCTCGTGGGGTGTGGATGGCATCTATTCCAATAATCCAGGGGTATTGAAGAAAATAATAGGCAAAATGGAAATAAGTACCAAATAGCAAGCACCAAATAACAAATAAATTTCAAAAAACATCAAAATCAAATTCGAAATTCAAAACTGTTTGGAAATCGGAGCTTTGAACTTGGGAGCTTATTGGTGATTTGAAATTTGGAATTTTCTTTGCGGAGACCATCATTGCACGCCAACACTGTTCCAACATCGGACCAGATCTTCGACCTCATCGTCGTCGGCGGAGGCATCACGGGCGCCGGGGTGGCGCGGGACGCGGCCTTGCGCGGGCTCTCGTGTCTGTTGCTCGAAAAAGGAGATTTTGCCTCGGGCGTCACCTCCAAATCCACCCGTCTGATCCATGGTGGTCTCCGCTATCTTGCCAACTTAGAAATGGACCTTGTTGCCGAGTCGCTTGCCGAGCGTGCCATCCTCCGGAAACAGGCGCCCTATCTTATCCACCCCATGCCGATCCTGATCCCCATCTACGAGGGAGACCCCCATGGAAGGGCGATGATCTCTCTCGGCATTCACCTGTATGACACGCTGTCGCATGAAAAGGACATCCCGCACTATTTCACTTCCGGCGTCGAGAAGACGCTGGGGTTCGAGCCCCGGCTAAACCGGGAAGGGCTCACGGGCAGTGCGCTGTTCTACGATCATCAGATCATGATGCCCGAGAGGCTGGTGATCGAGAACGTCCTCTCCGCGCGGGAAGCAGGGGCGAAGCTCCTGAATTACGTCGGTGTCGAGAAGATCGAAGACATGACGAATGGAGTTACGGTCACTGCAAAGGATGCGCTCACCGGAACGCGGCATACGTTCCGTTCCCGGGTCCTGATCAATGCCGCGGGGCCCTGGATCGACAAGGTGAGGCAGTCGGGCGACATCGACGACCGGAAGATCATCCACCCGACAAAGGGTGTCCATCTCGTACTTCCGAAGCTCTCCGAACAGGCCCTGTTCGTGGCCTCCCCACGGGACAACAGGATGTTTTTTATAATCCCGTTCGGCGCGAATTCGCTTATCGGCGCCACGGACACCACCTATAGCGGTGATCTTGATGCAGTGCATGCGGACCGAAGCGATGTGGACTACCTTCTGAACGAAAGCAGGCGCATCCTGCCCGGCTTAAACATCACGCGGGAGGCGATCCTCTACACCTATGCCGGGATACGGCCGCTCGCATTCTCAGGCACGAACGAATCCAAGATGTCGCGCAAGCACCGGGTCATCAGGGAAGGAATGGCGGGAAGGATCATCACCATCGCAGGCGGCAAGCTCACCACCTACCGGCATATGGCCGAGGACGCGGTCGATGCGGCATGCAGGGTGCTCAACGTCAGAGTGAAATGCACGACGGACAAGGTCCCGTTGCCCGGAGGGGGATACGATCATTACCTGAACGAAGTCGTGCCGGAGATGTCGTCGCGACACAACATCGATATTGAGACCGTGCGTCATCTTCTGCACTTATACGGGTCCAGGGCGGAAAGGGTGCTCGAGCTTGCTGAAATGGATACCTGCCTGAGTGAGGCGATCTCTCCCGAGAGCAGGGACATTTATGCGCAGGTCATGTACAGCGCCATGGAAGAGGGCGCGCGGACGCTTTCGGACATCATCCTCCGAAGGATGTCCGTCGGCATGACCGGATCGCGCGGCGTCAAGCAGGCGGGCATGATAGCCGCGATTGCGGCGGAGGAACTCCACTGGAGCGCTGAGGAGGCGCAGTATAATATTGAAGAGTTTCACAAGGTTTTGCGTAAGGACACTGAATGCCTGAAGGGGTTATAGTTCGGAGTTCAAAGTTCAAAGTTCAAAGTTCGGAGTTCGGAGTACAGAGTACAGAGTACAGAGAACAGAGAACAGAGTACAGAGTACAGAGTAACAAATTCGGGGTCTTTCACGGCCCACTATTTTGGAGGTTGTATGGCGCAGTTGATGAAAGGCAATGAAATTTCCTCGAAGATCATTGCGGCGGTCAAGGACGAGATCAACAGACTTGCAAAACACGGCATCAGAGCGGGTCTGGCGCTTGTGCTCGTGGGCGAGGACAAGTCCTCATACCTGTATTACCAGGCGATCCAGAGCGCGGCGGTGCGTGCCGGGATCGATATCTTCAATCATTCGATGCCGGCCTCAGCGAGCCTGAACGAGATCCTCAACCTGATCAAGACGCTGAACAACGACGAGCGGGCGAACGGCATCCTGGTCTTCATGCCTTTGCCGCGGCATATCGACACGAGGAAGGTTGTGAACGCGATCGCGCCGGAGAAGGACGTGGATGGACAGGGTGCCATTTCCGTGGGTCGGCTCTCAGCGGACGAGTCCACTGCCCAGCTTTTTGAGCCCGGGTTTACCCTCTCTGTCCGGTCCACCTTCCTGCCCTGCACGCCCTACGGCGTGATGAGGATGCTTGAATACTATGGCGTTGATCCCAAGGGCAAGAAAGTCGTGATCGTCGGCAAGAGCCTCGCCGTGGGCAAGCCCCTGGCAATGATGATGCTGGTCAAGGAAGCAACGGTCACGGTTTGCCACCACGCGACCAAGGACCTCGGGACCGAGACAGGACTGGCGGATATACTCTGCACCGCAACCGGCCGGCCGGGTCTGATCAAAGCTGATATGGTCAAAGACGGCGCGGTGGTCGTGGACATCGGCATTAATGTTCTGCCGAACGGAACGACGGTCGGGGATGTTGAGTTTGAACCGGTCTCGAAAAAGGCTTCCCTGATTACACCGGTACCCGGAGGGGTCGGGCCCGTCACCATCGCTATTTTGCTCAAGAACACGGTGATCTCGGCAAAGAGAATGGTTGGAGTGGGATAATTAAGTTCGGTGTTGGGAGGAGGGAGTGATGGAGTGTCGGAGTATGGGAGTATGGGGGGAAACCCAAACACCCCGAAACCCCGATACCCCGATACATCCGAACTTCATCTATTATTTCGGCGCCACCTTCAGTTCCATCGAGTTCGCTGTCGAACTTACCACTTCCACGGAGAAGGTCCCGAAGTCCTTCTGCAACAGCTCATCGGAAATCAGCTGGGCGCTGCTCTTCGAGTCAACCGACATCTTCGCCGTGGTGCCGCTGAAGCTCCGCTCGTGAAGGTCCTTGATGCCGCGCACCTGGTTCCGCAGCACGTCCTTGAACCTCACGAACTGTGTCTTGTTCAAGCCGGTGACGGTAATATTGACCGATTTCGTACCGCCCGCTTCCTTGGAATAGACCGCGAGGATCTTCTCGACCATCTGGTCTGCTGCCGCATTCGCGGCCTTCTTGAGCGCCTCGGTCCCCGCAGTTTCCTCCGAGATATGTACTGCGGCGCCATGCGTGGACGCCGATGCGAGGATCTGGCCGGTGTCCGTACGGATCGCCCGCACCGACAT
>JBGPIG010000101.1:0-8594 GCA_041484745.1 Nitrospirota bacterium
CTCGTTTTCCTTTTTAAATGCAAATACTTTTAAAAAAAACCTGGAATCGTCATATAGCTTTGTAGCGAAAATGTCAATAAATACGGCCAATATTATAAGTGCGTTCCTTGAACATCCCAATTAACAAGACCTTGAATTAGATTTCATATCGCCCTATAAGAGCCCAACTAGTGACCACACAGTTTGTAGGTCGGGCAGAGCGGAGCGAAACCCGACAGATTTATTCATTGATCCCGGCAATCGAATTTTGGTATCGGCAAGACTTACAAGCGCGTTGGGTTTCACTTCGTTCTACTCAACCTACTGACTCTTTCTCGGGTCTATGCGTCCCGATGAACAATCTCCGGCGAGAATGCTGGCAGACAGACCGCGATATACTCGGCTCCGCCGTCATAGGGCGTGCTGTACTGGACCCATTCTCCCGCCTTTATGATAATTGCCTGACCTGCGGAAACCTCCAGATCCTTGTCCTTCAGTTTGACCTTGAGCTTTCCCCGAAGCACGACTGTGTATTCGTCAAACGCCGGTGTTTGGCCCGGCTCATGCCATCCTGCCGGGCTGGTCATCCTCGCGATACTGACCTCGGAAGTCCGTGAATTCACCTTCCCGATAAATTCCTCAATCTGTTTGGGCGGCCTGCCCGCCGCCCGGATTATTGTAGGTTTCTGGATGTAATTCATATTCCCCCCCTCATCGCCACTTCAAGGTCGTCAATCAAATCATCCACCTGCTCAATTCCCACGGACAGCCTCAAAAGCGAATCAGAGACACCGATCCTTTTGCGTTCCTCGGCGGACATCTTGGCGTGTGAAGTGACCGCGGGAGCGCAGATGGTCGATTCAATGCCGCCCAGGCTTACTGCCGGCTTGATGAGACGCAGGCCCCGGACAAAACGGTCGGCATCGACTTTCGTTTCATCCAGCTCAAACGACAGCATGGCGCCGAAGCCGTTCATTTGTGATTGTGCGAGCTCGTAATACGCAGAGCCCGCCAGGCCCGGATAGTTTACGCGCCGAACGTAGCCGTGCTGTTCCAGATAATGGGCAATGCGGCCCGCGTTCTCGGTCTGCCGCTCGACCCTGATCGCAAGCGTCATCATGCTGCGCTCGAGCAGCGAGCATGTTGAAGCGTTCAAGCTTCCTCCCAGGCTTCGCGCCACCGTGCGGATGCGCTCCGCCTTTTCCGCCGAGGTGACCGCGACGCCGCAACAAATGTCGCTGTGGCCGCCCAGGTATTTCGTGCCGCTGTGGACCACCACATCGATGCCGAGCGGATAAGGATTTTGGTGCAAGGGCGTCGCGAACGTGTTGTCGATAATAGTCAGCATGTTCCTCTTCCGCGCGAACTGAGCGACCTTTCTGATGTCGATCACGCTCAAAAGCGGGTTGGTCGGCGACTCGATCACGATGACCCTGGTCTTCTCCTGTACCGCGCGGCAAACAGAATCCGCGTCCGTTGCGGCAAAGGTACACGTTATTCCGAGTCTGTGAAATTCATCCGTTGCAAAAGCGTGCGTCCCGCCGTACAGTTCGTCCATCATGACCACGTGGTCGCCGGCGCCGGCAAAGGCCAGGATGGCCGTGCTCATCGCGGCCATACCGGAGCTGAAAAGCACGCCACCCTCGGCGCCCTCCAGCGCGCATACCTTCTCGACGACGGCATTCTGATTCGGCGTGTTGAAGTACCGCGGGTATGCAACGCGTTCCCGGTCAAGGTAGTTGAATGCCGATGACGTGAATATGGGCGAGTTCACCCCGCCGGTCATCGTGTCCTTGATCGTGCCGCTGTGCACGCATTGCGTCTCTTTTCTCATGCCAGACCTCCCATATTGAGTGACTTTTGCCGCTATTAAGACAGTTGCAAGTAATACCTATGCCGTCATTCCGGACTTGATCCGGAATCCAGGGACTTTTCAAGAAAACCTCTGGATTCCTGCTTTCGCAGGAATGACTATCGGTGCGGTTTTTCGCAATAAAAATCTTTATTCCGGCTTCGTGCCGACCGTGTACAGAACGCCGACGTCAAGCCAGATACCTTTGTTCGTTCCCAGCGCACTGATCTCCTTCAGATGTTCTTGCTTGAACCGCTGCTGGTCCGCAGGCTTGAGCTGGCTCACCATCCTGCGGAGGCCCGCATTCCAGACAATACTCCACCAGTCCTCGGCGCTGTCCAGATGGTAACCTACGTTTTTCTTCTCAATCCGGATGTCAGTCAGGCCCACAGCTTCGAAAAGTTGTCTGCATCCCTGCTCATGCGCAATTCGCCTCCAGGTCTGCGGAGGTGTCGGCGCCCCATAAGCTTCGGTCCTGGCAAAGAACATCTCCTTCAAGGGGGTAAAATAGCTCTCCTCAAAGCAGGAGATCATGATCCTGCCGCCGGGTTTTACTAGGGAGGCGATGTGCGAAAGCTGCCTGTCCATGTCCTCAACAAAGAAGATCCCGAAGGCGCAGACCGCAACGTCGAAATGACCGTCGGGGAATCCCAGCGCTTGCATGTCCCGCTCCAGGAATTCAACATTGCGGAGATTCAAGGCGGCCGCTTTTTTGCGCGCCTGGTCAAGCATGCCTGAAGAGAAATCCACGGCTGTCACGCTGCCGCGCGGCAACATGCGTGCAACGGCCAAGCTCGCGTTCCCGGTCCCGCAGGCGACATCGAGCACGTGCTCGTCACCGCGCAGTCGGAGAAGCGCGGCCATATGCTTTGCGCTCGCGGGAAAGAACCGAAGCGCCTTGTTGTCGTATCCGTCTGAGACGGTGTCGAAGGTATCTTTCAACATTGCCTTACGTTGCTGTTCGTCCATATTACTTATCCTTTTTTTTGAATCGTCGAAGTAACTTCTCAAGTATATTTTTTGATAATACAGGCTCCTGCGGCTGCATTATTTCATCAAATACTTCATTTGGAGGTTCGCGCCGATCATCATGTCCAGCTCCGCCCTCGGCGGAAGGACTTTTCTCAATTCGGAAACAATGTACTGAACATCGTTTGATTTCGCGGTCAACTCTTTTGCCTTCTTGTCGTACAAAACCAGGTAGTTCTTCATGTCCTCGATGTCCTTCTTCCCGGACAACGGACCGTGGCCCGGCACCAGAACGGTAAAGTCCATGGCGGCCAAAAATTCGAGCGCCTTGACCCAGCCTTCGATATCCGCGTGCTTCAGATTCGGGTGGTAATTGGTGAACAGGATGTCTCCCGCGAAGAGCACCTTCCGGTCCGGCATAGAGACGATGATGCTGCCCTCGGTATGGGAATGGCCGGGATGGATCAACTCAACGCGGCTGCCGCCCAGATCAATTTCCATCTTCTTGTCGAAAGTCACGACCGGGTAGCATATCGCCGTGCCTTCCATATCCTGCTCGCTCAGGCCGTAGGCGGAGGCCATTTTAAGAGCAGGTTCGGCATACGAAATCATCTCGCGCTTGCCGGCAGTGCTGGAAATGATGTTCGCCCCGAGCTTTGCAAACTCGCAGTTTCCAAAGGTGTGGTCGAGATGCATGTGCGTGTTCACGACGTACTTGATGGGTTTGTCCGAGACCGCACGGATGTCCTTGATGAACTTCCTGGCCTCCTTTGCGGAGATCAGCGTATCGACGACGAGAATTCCGTCCCTGCCGACAATAATGCCCGCGTTCGCGCCGAAACTGTTTTTGGCGGTCGCGTGTTTTACATCAACGTACGAATAGACGTCGTCTGCAATTTTCACGAGCCCTTCCTGGGCCGTCACCGCGCGAACTATGATTAAACCAAAGAAAAACAGAACAACGATTGCACCGAACGCCTTCCTTCGTAAAGCCTGATTCATTTCATCCTCCTTGCGATTGTATTTGAACACATTTTTCTTCTCGTATGTTCTGAAAACAGACCAGGAAGTGCTTAAATAACTGACGATGGATACCATCTGCTCTCAATCCTCATCAGCGGGCTTTTTGATGACAACCTCATCGGCCCTGCCGCCGGTCTCGCCGGTTTTTTCCGAAAACTCAAGGAGCTCGCGTCGAATAAAACACCCGATGATCGCCCGGTAGACCTCCTCGGCGATGTCCTGATCGAATCCAGCTTGTTCGGCCTTTGCCCGAACTTTTTCGATCACCTGCTCGACCCGCTTCGGGTCCCGGACACCCTGTTCGTCCTTCTTCAATTTTCCAGCGGCGGCCACGAACCTGCCTCTTTTCGACAACAGCCCGATGATTTGCGAATCGATTCCGTCTATTTCCCGCCTGATCTCTTCAAGGGTCATCGCGGTCATGGGATCTCCTTACATAAATGTTTCAGGCTCTTTCCGTATACGACAGTTCATGCTCAATTGTTCCGCCACCTGTCTTATGCGTGGGTCCTCCATCATTCTCGCCCCGGTGGAGCAGGATTTGACGCACGCGCAGCACCTGATACAGAGACTTCGGTCGGTCAGCACCGTGCCTCTGACAGTAATCGCCGCGGTTGGACAGACCGAGGCGCACCTTTCACATTTTGCGCATACCAACTCTTGCGTAACAGGAGAAATCCCTGATAGTCCACTTGCTTCCTTATAAGGAAAGTTCCCGGGCACCTGGAGCGGCGACAGCTCGTCAAGCGTCCGGATAGTTCTGATTTTCTCACGGACCATAGTTCCGAATTCCTTCGCTTTTGCCAAATCCTCCACTTCGGGCCGACCGACGGCGATCGGCGCGGCGTCAGTGGAATATGAATGTTCGCCGATAAAGGCCCCGGCGGCAACTGGTTTGAACCCCGCTTCCAAGGAAAGGTCCCTTAGTTCCAGGAGGGCGTCTTCATACGCTCTATTTCCGTACGCCACGACGATAACGGCTGGCGAGTCATTTCCCTTGAGTCGCCGCAGCCTCCTGACCATATCAGCCGGGAGCCGTCCACTGTACACGGGAGCGCCTATGATCGCCAGCACGCCATGCATTTCCGTGGGCTTCCGCGTACTTGCCTCGGGCGGCGTCAAATCAATGTGTTCGACCGTGGTAAAATGAATTCCTTGCGCAATGCTCTCAATGACTTTCCTTGTTGTTTGGGTCGGTGAAAAGTAGATCAGTTTTGTTGAGTTGATATTCATACGCGCGCTCCATAGGTTATCTTATTATCACCCCGGTTAACCCGGCATTTTCTTTGCGAGGACCATATTCATCTCCATCGCTTCTTTCATGAGCTTTTTCCACGGTGCATATTCCTTTGAATTGTACCAGGCCTTGAACGCCCCTTCGCTCGGCCACTCATGCACCACGAACAGCTTTGGCGACCAGTTGCCTTCGATCGGCTCCATATCATTGCTTCTGAACAGCAGCTTGCCGCCGTACTGCTGAAACGACGGCCGGTGCCCTTCTACGTACTCCATGAATTTAGCGCGGTCCTTTACGGTCACATCCAGAAGCGCAAACACAGAGGTCTCACTCATTGACTCCTCCTATTATCGAGCTAATCTCAGCATCCTGTTCGCCCAGTCTAAGTCTTTTTCTCTGCAACAATAGTAATCATTCCCTTATCGTTGTCGTCTGATTTAATGAAAACCCCCGCTTCCTTCAGACGCTCAAGCGTCCATTCAAGCGGGATGCGTAGCTTGCGGTAACTGCTTTTCTTAAACGTCCATGAGTCGCCGTTCTTCGTGTAAATCAAATCATGCACCTGTACGTTCTCCGGCCCGTATTCTAGAAAACACGTGAATATGGTATTTTCGTCGCTTCGCACGGGGATGAAGCGGTCCAAGCCTTTCAGCTCCAGGGCCAACTCGCGGAACGTCATCACGAACCTGCCGCCAGGCGCGAGAGCGCCTTGGACCCGCTCGAAGAGAAGCGTGACCTTGTCGAGCAATCGTCTCACTTCCTCTGTCCCAGTATTACCAGCACCACACCCGCAAGGATCGTCAGCATCGCCAAGATGCCGGTCATGGTAACACGTTCCCCGGCGAACCAGACCCCGAGCAGCACAGCCAATACCGGGTTCACGTAAGAGTAGCTCGTGGCGAGCGATGGCCGTACATGCTTCAATAAATAGGTATAGGCCGTATAACCCAAAAGCGAGCCGAAGACCGCCAGGTAGATCAAGGCCGCGACCGACCGCGGGGACGGATGATCGGGGATGCGCTCGCCGGCCATGAACCCGATGATCAAGACCAGCAGACCCCCGGTAAACATCTGGAGCGCGCTCGCCATCATGCTGGCGGGCAGCGCCAGCCGCAGGCTCAGCACTGACCCGAAGGACCAGGACGCCGCCGCCAGCAGGAGCAAAACAGCGCCGAACGGCTCTGCCCGCAGATCGCCCTGGAGGTTCAGGAGCACGATGCCCGCGAACCCGAGCAGCAGCCCGATCCATTCGTTCCGCGCAGGCCGCTGCTTCCAGACGGCCGCGAACAGGACGGTCCACAGAGGGGTGGTCGCGATCACAAGCGCGGCCGTTCCCGAGCCCACCCACTGCATGGCATACACCACCCCGCCGGTGCCGCCCAAAAGCAGAAAGGCGCCGATCAGGGCCGAGCCGGTCCATTGCCGGCGGGTCGGCGGGGGAGTTCCGCGCGTACGCAGGAACAGGAACATACCGAGGCCGACCAGCATGTATCGGAAGCCCGCGGTAAAAAAAGGCGGAAAGCTTTCGAGTGAGAAATGGATGGCCAGATACGTCGAGCTCCAAGCGAGGTACAGGGTCGCCAGGGCCGCGATCACCTTGATATTTCGTTTGTCAGGCATTCCCATTCCCGCGTTCCCGGCTACGGCGCACTGCCGGGACCCGCTTCCTTTTTCCCGTTGGCGACCTTGTTCATCATTTTCTCGTCGAACTTATTCCGGTCGATGACAAAACGCTCATGCACGCCCTTGCCGATCAGTTCGATCTCATCGCGCGCCTCGACTTCGAATACCAGCCGCCGCCGATCGACGTTGATCAGCTTCACCCGGGCGGTGTCGCCGCCACATGCGTGACATCGATGCGCGTGCCGACCGTCTGCTCCTCCGGCCAGTCCAGGTGGGGATTGACCGCCTGGATGCATGCCCATTCGATAAAGCCGACCAAAAACCCGGTGGCGAAGACCCCGGGCATTGCCTGGAACTCCGCGGATTCCGGGTAAAGAGCGGGTACTGTTTTCGATTCGGGTATGCGAAATGACAACTCGGATTCTATGCCGGGCTTCAAGGTGTCCTTCAAGGTCCCCTCCCTGAACAAAAAAGGCCACGGAATCTGTTTTCCGTGGCCTTTGGGTTTTTTGTATTCTATCTGTGCCGCAAAAAACTAATAGAATCCCCCCTCAGCCACGGCGATAGTACGCCATGCTGCTTTCAAAACGACCAAACCGGCGAGGAGGATAATGTTCAACATGATTCTGAATATAGGAGAACTGGACATCGGTTGTCAAGAAAAATATTGGTCCTATCGGAAAATTTTGAACTATCAGGAACCAAAGGCCCTATTTCCAGTTTATTCTCGCCTCCTTCCTGAGCGGAATGCGGTAATACCTATACTTCGGGTGCCCGACCATCATGGCGCCGTAGCTTACGTTGTCAGCGGGCAGGCCCAGCTCTGTCTGGAGCGGGGGCCAGTAGCGCGCCGCCATATCGAAATACCCGGCCCAGCACGCGCCGAGGCCGTTTGCCTGTGCCGCGAGCTCCAGGTAGGCCATAGCGATCGTGCAGGCCGATGGCGCCATGCCGTTGTCCTTGTGCGCATAGGTCAGGACCACATGCGGAGCGTTGCGGCAGACCGCGTCATAGCCCTTCTCCCATTTGCCCACAACGTGGTCGAGTAGGATCATCTTCGCGAACTCCGGTTGCTTTTTGATCATGAAACGCATCCAGTCTATCACAAAGCCGGTAAGCCGCCTCACTTCGGACGTGTCGTGGATAACGAGCCACTCCACAGGCTGGGTATTGTGGCCGGAAGGTCCAGTCGAGGCAGTTCCTATGAGGCGCGCAAGCGCGGTCTGGTCCACGGCATCGGTCCGGTACGTGCGGATCGACCTTCGTCCGCGAAGGAACTGGTCGGCCTGGTCCGCGCTCAGGGAGCGATCGGGCTTTATCGAGGTGCATTGCTCGGGGGCCATTGCCCGGTGCGAAAGAGCGCCCGTGGGGCAGGCGGCAACGCAGTGTCCGCAGTTGATGCAGGATTCCTCTGCGCCCTTGCGGGGCGTTGGCACACCGTCCACCTCCTCGATATTCCCGAGCGGACATATGGCGACACAGATATAGTCTTTTTTGCATTTGGATGAATCAACAGAAAACAGGTTCACAGGATCACCTCCAGTGATAAAATTACTCCATAACCGGGAAGTAGTCTTTCAAAATTCGATTATCTTTTTTAGAAATCTGATCGTTCGTTCTGAAGGAAAGGCATTGCCGGAGGGAAGATTTGCCTCGTTCGTCTTTCAGTTGAAGACTGACAACGGCATCGGGCAACAAAGCGACGTGAGGGCACGATAGGATGCCGTGAACGGAAGTCATGCGGTCATTTATTGCCGGAAAACTTTAACCAGTTCGCATCCGCTTTTTTTATGTTTCCGGGAATGTCCCGGCTCCATTTTTCATACGCCGACTGGCTGCAATTCAGGTAAAGCTTCCCGTCAACGATCTTCCATACTTCGGGATCGGTTATGGCTTTCCGTGACTCCGTCA
>JBGPIG010000102.1:0-8513 GCA_041484745.1 Nitrospirota bacterium
ACCTCGTGAAGGACTGTGAAGAGGTGAAGGGCCTGGGTATTCCCGCAGTGATCCTTTTCGGCATCCCCGAGCATAAGGACGAGGTCGGAAGCGAAGGGTATTCCGACGAGGGGATCGTGCAGCATGCGATCAAGGCCATCAAGAACAAGATGCCGGAACTCACGGTGATCACCGACGTCTGCCTCTGCGAATACACAAGCCACGGCCATTGCGGCGTGATCAGGAACGGCACGGTTGACAACGATGCCACGCTCGAACTGCTTGCCAGGGAAGCCCTCTCCCACGCAAAGGCCGGCGCGGACATGGTCGCCCCGTCGGACATGATGGACGGCCGCGTGGGGGCCATCCGTGAGACGCTTGACGGTCATGGGTTCCACGATATCCCGATCATGGCCTATGCCGCGAAGTACGCTTCAAGTTTTTATGGTCCGTTCCGCGAGGCCGCCGAGTCTACGCCCCAGTTCGGCGACCGTCGTTCGTATCAGATGGACCCCCCGAACAGCCGTGAGGCGTTGCGAGAGGTTGCCCTGGACATCGACGAAGGCGCCGACATCGTGATGGTAAAGCCGGCTTTGGCCTACCTCGATATCATCTACCAGGTAAAGCAGCAGTTCAATCTCCCCGTGGCCGCCTACAACGTGAGCGGCGAGTTCTCGATCATCAAGGCCGCGGCCAAAATGGGCTGGATCGACGGAGAGCGCGCCATGATGGAGTCGCTCATATCGATCAAGCGGGCGGGCGCGGACATTATCCTCACCTATTTTGCCAAGGAAGCGGCGGCGCTGCTGAATAAATAAGCTCAACAGACCCTGATTACGCAAAACCTCTATATAACCCCGTTGATCAACCGAAAGGCCTTAGCGGGGTTATTTATTGGGAAACCGGGGACGTCTTAATCATAAAAAAAATTTAGCCACAGAGATCACAGAGAGATACATTGATGTTCTCGAAACTGTTCAGCTCTGTTTTACGCGTCCATAACATTTCAGGATCAAAGTAAATTATCGCGCAAAGGCGCCAAGCTCGCAGAGAAAGGCCACCGCATTTGGCTTTAAATCAGGGCCTAAAGATCTTCTTTGCGTCCTTTGCGGCTTTGCGCGAGCCGCCGTGCTTTTGACCTGATAGATATATTTTCTCCGGAATTGCTCTGTATTCTCGGTGGCAAGAGCTGGTACCAATACTAAATGACGATAAAATCTCTGGCAACGTTCGCACTCTGTCTGTCGCTGATGAGCACCGCTCTCACGGCCGGGGCCCAGACCGCAGAGCAGAATACCGCTGCGCGCTTTATCAGGAACGGTACGGAGCAGATAAAGAACGGCGATTATCCCGGAGCGCGTGATTCGTTCGAACAGGCGGTCCGGTATAACGATTCTTCCGCTGCCGCCCACATGGGACTTGGCGTTGCGTTCTTCCAGTTGCGCGCTGACAGTTATGCGGAACAAGAACTGGTCCGCGCCGCGGAGATCGACCCCAAAGATTCAACGCCGTACCAGTTTCTCGGTGAGCTCTATTACCGTAAAGACGATCTCGAGACGGCGGCGTCATACTGGGAAAAAGCCGTTGGTTTGAATCCATCCGCTACTGCCCTCCGCGCCAGGCTCGAGCGGATCCGCAAGGAGCATCATGCGGAAAAGGATTTCAACCGTGACGTCACGAGCCATTTTCTGATCAAATATGACGGCAGGGAGAAGATCGAAGCAGGCCGGATCATCCTCCGGGTACTCGAGGACGCTTATGGAGAGGTGGGTCGCGCGCTCGCATACTATCCTGATCAAGAGATCCAGGTGATCCTCTATTCCGGCCGGCAGTTTCAGGAAGTGACCGATGCGCCAGGCTGGAGCGGCGGCATCTACGACGGCAAGATCCGATTCCCCATCGGCGGAATAGAACAGGAAACCCCGGGGCTCAGACGTCTTCTGTTCCATGAATATACCCACGCGGTCGTGCGCGCCATAACGCCGAACTGCCCCACCTGGTTGAACGAGGGATTGGCCCAGTACTTCGAAGGGAGGCAGATCGACTCCCGGCAGAGGGACGCGCTCAAGAAGCTGGTCAAATCAGGGAAGCTCCCCTTGCTTTCAAATTTGGAAGGTTCTTTCATGGGACTCGGCGGAGGCCAGGCCTTCTCCGCATATCTCGCCAGTCTCTCCTCGGTAAGCTACCTGATCGAGTCCTTCGGCATGTATCGTGTCAAGATCGTGCTGGAGGAGCTTGCCTCGGGCGCGCCTATCGGTAAGGCGCTCAGCAGCGGCATCATGCTGTCCTACGAAGAGTTCGATCGGGGATGGAAGCGGTCGCTGGAATAGCTTTTTTTCAATAGTGATGGACTCGTAAAAAGTCATTTTAAAAACCGCAGAGACGCAGAGACTCAGAGAAAAGCTCTTTGACTTCAATAGGCTCTTCTCGGCGTCTCAGCGCCTCGGCGGTGGATTTTAGTTTTTACGACTTCATCAAGTGTGAAATCCTTCCCAAAAAGTTCTTGACATAATCGAGGTGATTCGGGTATTGTATGGTCGTACGGAGCAGTCCTCTTTAAGTCTGGTCCTGTGAGACCAGAAAGGGTTTGAGATGAAATATCCAAAAGAACAGACATGTTCACTCCTCACACGACAACCTTCTTCCCAGTACGGGGGAGAGGGTTTTTTTGCGCCCTTATGAGGACCATAGCCGCAGGGCGGACCTCTGGGGCGGATTTGGAGTCCCCGCAATGAGTCTAAAAGAAAAAGCCTTGATCCTCGATAAGAGCGGCGTTGACCGTGCGCTTACGCGGATTGCCCATGAGATCCTGGAAAAGAACAAGGGGGCCGGGGACATCGTGCTCGTCGGCATCCAGCGGGGCGGTGTTCACCTTGCAAAGCGACTGGCCGCACGGATACACGAGATCGAGAACGTCGTGGTCCCGGTGGGAAGTCTGGACATCACGATGTACCGCGATGACCTGTCAACACGCAAGTCCCAGCCCGTGCCGCAGGCCACGGACATTACGTTCGATATTCAGGGAAAGGTCATGGTCCTTGTGGACGATGTTCTCTTTACCGGCAGGACCATTCGGGCGGCGTTAAACAGCGTAATGGACTACGGCAGGCCACAACGCATCCAGCTCGCCGTGCTCATTGACCGGGGACACCGGGAGCTTCCGATCCGCGCGGACTATGTGGGTAAGAACCTCCCTACCTCGGCGAAGGAAAAAGTGGAAGTGATGCTCGCTGAGGACGGGATGGATGAGAAGGTAGTGATTCTGGGCGAATAACTACAAGGGCAAGGGGCCGGTAGCCAGGGGCAAGGTAATGAAGAATACTGGGCCCCGGACCCTGACCCCTTGACCCGAGGTTTATTATGGCGCTGAGTTCAAAAGACCTGCTCGGCATACGAGGCATGACCGCGGATGAGATCAAGCTCATCCTGGACACGGCCGCAACGTTCAAAGACGTGTCCGAACGCGACATCAAGAAGGTCCCGGCGCTCCGCGGCAAGACCGTGATCAACCTGTTCTATGAGGCGAGCACGCGGACGCGGACGTCTTTCGAACTGGCGGGCAAGCGGCTTTCCGCCGACGTGATCAACATCTCGGCCTCGACCAGCAGCGTGGTCAAGGGTGAGACGCTCCTCGATACGGCCCGGAATATCGAGGCCATGAAGTGCGACATGATCATCGTCAGACACGCATGCTCGGGTGCTCCGGAATACCTCTCCACGCGGCTCAAGAGCTCGGTCATCAACGCCGGTGACGGGTTCCACGAGCATCCTACGCAGGCGTTGCTCGACATGTTCACGATCCGGGAAAAGCTTGGAAAGCTCGAAGGGCTTACGGTCGCCATCGTCGGAGACATTGCGCACAGCCGTGTAGCGCGCTCGAACATCTACGGTCTTACGGCGATGGGCGCGAAGGTCAGGGTCTGCGGGCCGCCGACCATGATCCCGACCGGCATTGAAAGCCTGGGGACCCGGGTCTCGTACGACATGAACAGCGCGGTCGAAGGGGCCGATGTGGTCATGATGCTCCGGCTTCAGCTGGAGCGGCAGGCCGCCGGTCTCTTTCCGGGTGTGCGTGAATACGCGAGACTGTACGGCTTGAACCAGGCGCGCGTTGATCGGGCGGCAAAACACGTGCTTGTCATGCACCCCGGTCCCATGAACAGGGGAGTGGAAATATCGTCCGAGGTGGCCGACAATGCATCCGTGATCCTCGAACAGGTGACGAACGGTGTGGCGGTCCGGATGGCAGTGATGTTCCTCCTGGCGGGGGGAAGCAGAGCAGAAGCGAAATGAAATTTTGACACTGAGCAAGGCCGATTCATTATGATAACTGCGGATAAAGCGGTTCCTTGCTGGAGTGAGATCATATCCGGGCAGTGAACATCAGCGTCTCAAAAGGGTCCAGCATGAATATTCTTATAAAAAATGGTCATATTATCGATCCCGCGAACAAGGTTGACGAGACGCTCGACATCCTCGTTTCCGACGGGAAGATCGCAAAACTCGGCAAGCCGGGCTCGCTGTCGACCGGCGGAGCAGAGATCGTTGACGCTTCGGAAAAGCTCATCGTTCCCGGCCTCATCGACATGCACGCGCATCTCAGGGAGCCGGGCTTCGAATATAAAGAGACAATCGCCACGGGCACGGCCGCTGCAACGGCGGGGGGATTCACGTCAATCTGCTGCATGCCGAACACGAATCCGGTGAATGACAACCGCTCGATCACCGCGTTTATCCTGTCCCAGGCAAGGGACGCCACGGCCCAGGTATATCCCATCGGCGCCATCACCAAGGGCTCGAAGGGCGAGGAGCTGGCGGAGATGGGAGAACTGCATCAGGCGGGCTGCGTTGCCGTATCGGACGACGGTAAGTCAGTGATGAATGCCGCTCTCATGCGACGCGCCATGGAGTATGCGAAGATATTCGATATGCTCATCATTTCCCACTGTGAGGACAGCACGCTGTCGGGCAACGGGGTGATGAACGAAGGCATTGTTTCAACCGAGCTCGGGCTCCGCGGGATCCCCCGCGCAGCCGAGGACGTGATGACCGGCAGGGACATCTCGCTTGCCGAACTGACGGGGTGCAGGCTGCATATAGCCCATGTGAGCACCGCGGGCTCCGTCCGGATGGTCCGGGATGCGAAATCGCGCGGGGTGAAGGTCACGGCCGAGACCTGCCCTCATTACTTTACGTTAACCGACGAAGCGGTCCGGGGTTATAATACCATGGCCAAGATAAACCCTCCGCTCCGGACCGCAGAGGATGTCGCGGCGGTCAAGCAGGGGCTGAAGGACGGCACGATCGATGTGATCGCGACGGACCATGCGCCGCACGGCATGGATGAAAAGTCCGGCGAGTTCGATTATGCGCCCTTCGGTGTCGTGGGACTTGAAACCGCGCTCGGGCTCACGCTCAAACTTGTGGAGGAGGGGGTCCTTTCTCTTTCCCAGGCCATTCAGAAAATGAGCGCCCATCCCGGTGCGATCCTCAAGATAGGCAAAGGTACGCTTGCCGCGGGTTCTGATGCGTACATCACGATCATAGCTCCGAATGTGGCATGGACGGTCGATGCATCGCAATTCAGATCGAAGTCGAAGAACACGCCGTTCAATGGATGGAAGCTTAAGGGCAAGGCAGTGCGTACCATTACGGCGGGCAAACTAGAAGGTTAGGTGTCATGGATACGGTGAAAGATATAAAGAGATGGTTTGTGGTCGTCCTCGTGACCGTATTGACGGCTGCGACCGCAGGTGCGGCCCAAGACCAGCGGATCCAACAGAAGCTTGCCGCGCTGGAAAAGATCCAGGGTGTGTTTACCTTTATGGTCCTGGGGGACAACCGCTCCGGCGATACTATCTATCGAAAACTTGTTTCCCTGATGATGGAACGCAAGCCGGACCTAATTGTGAATACCGGGGACCTGATCGCAACGCCCGGCGATAAGCAACAGTGGGCCGCGTTCTGGGAAATGTCGAAGCCCATCACGGCGCCGTATTTCCTTGCCAAGGGGAACCACGATGCCCATCCAAAAGTGCCGTTCAGCGAAAGAATCTACAAGGAACAGGTTGACCTCCCCGGGAACGAGCTCTATTACTCTTTTGTCGCCGGAAATTCACTCTTCATCGTACTTGACTCCTTCATCGATGACCAGGAAAAGAGGATCACGGGCGAACAATTGAAGTGGCTTGAAGGGGTCTTGTCGCATTCTGATAAAAAACACAAATTCGTGTTCCTCCATCATCCGTTCTACCCGGAGATGGGAAAAGGACACCACGCGGGCGACAGCCTCGACAAATATCCACGGGACCGGGACAATCTGGAAGCTCTTTTCGTGAAGGCCCACGTTGACGCGGTATTCGCCGGGCATGAACATTATTATCAGAGGAAATCAGTTGACGGCATCACGCACATCATTACCGGCGGCGGCGGAGCGCCTCTCTACGGCAAGGAAGAAGAAGGCGGATATTATCACTTTGTCCGGGTGACCGTGGAGGGGGACAAGGTGAGCGGGGAAGTCATCGACAGCAACGGAAAGATACGGGACAAATTTTAACCCCAGAGGACGGTATATAGTACGGATCTCAGCGGTAAAACAAGGACAGAATACGTATGAAAAAAGCGATTCTCGCATTGGCTGACGGGTTGGTGTTCGAGGGCCACTCCTTCGGCGCGGAGGGGGAGACTTCCGGCGAGGTTGTGTTCAACACGAGCATGACCGGGTACCAGGAAATTCTTACCGACCCGTCGTACAAGGGCCAGATCGTCACCATGACCTACACGCAGATCGGCAACTACGGCGTGAACGACGAGGACGTCGAATCCGCAAGGCCGTATGTGGAAGGCTTCATCGTGAAGGAGTATCTTGACATCCCGAGCAATTGGCGGGCGCGGAGGACCCTCCACGAGTACCTCAAGGAAAGCGGCATCGTCGGCATCCAGGGCATCGATACCCGTGCGCTGACCCGCCACCTCCGCGATTTCGGCGCACAGCCGGGGATTATCACGACGAACAACACGGGTCCCGAAGGCATTGTCGCCAAGGCCCGGGCGCTTCCGACAATGAGCGGCCTCGATCTGGTGAAAGAGGTCACGTGCAAACGGGCGTATACCTGGGATGAGGGTGACTGGGACCTCAAGGCCGGCTATGGCAAAAAGCCGCCTTCACGCTATCATGTCGTGGCCTATGATTACGGCATCAAACGGAATATCCTGCGGCTGCTCACGAGCGCGGGATGCGATGTGACGGTCGTTCCGGCGACGATGCCCGCCGAAGAAGTCCTTGGCATGAATCCCGACGGCGTGTTCCTGTCGAACGGGCCCGGAGATCCGGAGCCGGTCACGTATGCCGTCGAGAACATAAAAAAGATCCTGGGTAAAAAAGCGATCTTCGGCATATGCCTCGGACAACAGCTCTTCGGACTTGCCCTCGGCGGCAGGACCTACAAGCTCAAGTTCGGCCATCACGGCGGCAATCAGCCCATCATGGACCTTTCCACGCGCAAGGTCGAGATCGCGGCGGAGAACCACGGTTTCGCGGTGGACATGGAGACGGTGAAAGACCATGTCGTGATGACGCATGTGAACCTGAACGATCAGACGTGCGAAGGGTTCCAGCACAAGACCCTGCCCGCATTCTCGGTCCAGTACCATCCCGAGGCGTCTCCCGGACCGCATGACAGCAGGTATCTGTTCCAGCGCTTTGTGGATATGATGGAGAAGGATAAAAGAAAGTCAGAACAGTAAGGATTAGCCACGAAGGCACTAAGGCACGAAGTTGTAGTCAATAATAGAAATTCTTAGTGTCTTCGTGTCTTAGTGGTAGAATACGTTTTACATGGTTTCAATGATTTCGGATATAGAATTACATGAGCGCATCGAGGCCGCCTACCAGCTCCTCGAGTCCTGCCGCGTCTGTCCCCGTGAATGCGGGGTCAATCGCCTGAAGAACGACAAGCTGGGCTTCTGCAGGTCGGGGTTGGACCCGGTGATCTCAAGTGTAAGCCCGCACCACGGCGAGGAACCGCCGCTCTCGGGTGCCAGGGGCTCAGGCACGATTTTTTTTACCAACTGCAATCTCAAATGCGTTTACTGTCAGAACTACCCGATCAGCCAGATGGGGAACGGCGCGGAACGAACGCCCGGCGAACTCGCCTGTCAGATGCTCTGGCTGCAGGAGCAGGGATGTCATAACCTGAACCTGGTGACGCCCACGCACTTCATGCCTCAGGTCCTGAAGGCGCTCGGCATTGCACGGGAGCGCGGCTTCAACCTGCCGATCGTGTATAACACGAGCGGGTACGAATCAATTGAGGCGCTCAGGTTGCTCGACGGCATCGTCGATATCTATCTCCCGGACATGCGATACTCCGGCAACGGCGCGGCAATGAAGTATTCTATCGCCCCGCAGTATCCGGAGCTCAATCGCGCGGCGATACAAGAAATGTTCCGGCAGGTCGGCAACCTTGTCCTTGACGAACAGGGGGTGGCAACGCGGGGCCTGATCATCCGCCACCTCGTCCTGCCTGAAGGTC
>JBGPIG010000103.1:0-8412 GCA_041484745.1 Nitrospirota bacterium
AGCTGCGCATCAAAAGGCAGCTCAGCAATGCTGGTCTTCTCCTCATGGGCGGGAGCAAAGAACGGCTTTACGTCTCCAAAGGCATCTTTTTTTGTCCTGAGATCGAGCATGGCCACGATCGTATCAAGCAGTCTGGCATCTTCGGCATAGAATAACCTGGCGGTCACCAGGAACCGGGTGTCCGACGGATAGACCCCGATTGCGGCGACCACGTCAAGCTTGAAGGCCCCGCCCATCTCCTTGATCAGGGAGCTGTCGCGCTGTTTTCTGTCCTTAAGAAATGCCGCCGTCTTTTCACTATCAAGCAGGGAGAACCTGCCGTATTCATTCAACCGCTCCGCGAGCCCTTGGATGATCTCAGGCCGGTCCGCCCGGAGCGGGATGAGCGCGAGACTGATTTTCTTCGGCGTTATCCTCGCCTTGTCCCCCGGCTTCGGATCTTTGATTTTTTTCACAATGATCCCGACGGACGTCTTCTCCCCCACCGTCGTGACCTCGACGCTGCCGACTTCTTCCTCCGCGCGACCGATCACCGCGCCGGTCACGGGATGAAGGATCTCCTTGGCATCCCGCCAGAGCGTAAGGGTCACACCGGCCTGAAGGCCCTCTTTTGTCCCGAGGGCGACCGTAATCTGGCCGCCCTGCACATCCGTCACCTCTCCCTGGACCTTGGGGAAGTATGACGATATCGCCGATGCGAGCTCGTCCACGGACGCATATTCCTCCACGCCAAGCGGCTTCTCGGCACCGGTTGCGCCGGTGACGAGAGACAATGCGAGTAAAAACGATATGATGATCTTCTTCATTCCTCCGGTATCCTCTTTTCTGGCCATAAGTTTCATTTTTTGATGTAGCTTTAACCGCTGACGCATTCGTAAGAAGTCAAAGTCTACCGCAGAGACGCCGAGACGCGGAGAATAAAACCTTAAGAATTAATTGGTTTCCTCTGCGTGGTTCCCTAAGTGGCCGTTTTTCTTTTGAAGGCTACCGCGCCTCTGCGGTTAAATTAGACTCTTTACGAGACCGTCAATGGGCCTGCCCTTCTATTCAATCCTCACCGTGATATCGACTTCCCACGTCTTCCCCGGCAGAAGCGAGATGCGCCAGATCGGCATTACCATCGAGCTCTGATACACCCGCTCGAAGCCGGCCTCGGACTGCGAGACCGTCTCGACCGGCGCACGCCACAGGATGGCGGGCTGGGAAAATGCAAGCGTAAGCCTGAGTCTGAGCCATTCGTCCACGAGGCTCAACTGCTTCACGTTGTTCGTCTCGCCGATAGAAGCAAGGTTCCTCTTATCATCAAGCGTATGGCCGGGGATATCATAGTACCGGTCATGGGCATTGCCCGCCAGGAGCGAGAAATTGAACTCGCTGCCGAAGGACGTATTGAGCTCCTCGCTGCTCTGGTTCTCAATCCCATACTTCACGTCGAACTCCGAGTACGACTTGCGCAGCGAGATCTCTTTTCTGAGACAGACAGCGAGGCCAGCCACGTTCCCCTGACGCTCCAGGACGAGCGCCGCAGCCCCAGCCCGTTTTTGCTGCTTCATTGTGTATGGGCCGAGGACAAAATCACCGGCTTCGTAGTATTCTGACCTCATAAAGCTCGCAAGGTCGACGCCGGACTCGAGAAAATGGTCGAGGAGCGATCCCCGTTTGTACCAGTCGTATTGGAGGTGACACTCCAGGCCTTCTTCCTTGACCACGACCCGCTCGTGAATGGTCTTGGCACCGCAGACATCCTTGTCCTTGCCCGCGGTCGCGATCTTGTCGTGATACCCTTCCCGTCTGCGCGTGAGCGTGTTCGTGAGATTAAAGGAACGCGGCTTCCAGTCAAGCTCCGTGAGCCTGCCGCCCTCTGCCGGGTCGATGAACAGGTTTATCAGCTCGGAGTTCAACATGGCCTCCTCGCTCCCGTCCATATCGAAGTCGCCCCGCTCGATCTCGAGCCAGGATGCCTGGCTCTTTTTCACCGGACCCCGGACCCTGGACCCGGGACCCTGCTGATGCCTTATGCCATCAGCGAGATACTCCGCCTGAATGAGATGCTCATACACTGCCGAGCGCAAGTGCGGCAAATAAAGCCCGCCGAAGACGCCGTGCCAGTATGAGTCGTTGCATTGGGACTGGTACAGATGATCAAGCATGCGCGCTGCCTCGGCATTTCTCTTCACGCCCTGTGCGTCGAGAGCCGCAAGGACCTCGTGCACCTTCCGGCTCACCATCATCACGCGCTTGTGCATGTGATTGCTCTCGGAATACTTTGCCAGGAAGTTTCTCCAGATGCCGCCCTTGATAAAGGGCTTGAGGCCTGCGAACTCCGGCGAGGTCTTCACCTTCGCCAGGGCGTCGTCATACTCCTTCATGGTCCGCGTCGGGAGCGACCACTCGCCCATTTCCATGTACGAGGCCGTGGGAAGGTAGATCTTGCCGCGCGGCGGCTCTTTGACGAGGTATTCCGCGAACGTGGTGGTCTCAAGCCACTCGCTGTTCTGTTCAAGAAGCGTGAAAAACCGTTCGAGCCATCCCTCCTCGTACACCGTGCGGTACGTTTCGGGCCAGACGCCGAACTTTTCGCCGTCGTCGGCCATGACCGCGAGCCGGTTCCGCTCCGTCGAGCGGAGCCCGGACAGCAGCTGGATCGCCTCCTCGGGCGGATGGAAGGGAATGAGGTACCTGAGTTTTTCGCTCCCCGGGAACATGCGCAGGATGCCGTCCTGTTCTTCAGTGAGGTGGTACCCGTCAAGCTCGTCATCGCGGAGACCGGCCATCTTGAAATGGAAATCGTCGACGACCACGTGGTTGATGCCCGCATCGGCAATGGACTTCGGGAGGTGCGGTTCCCAGACCCGCTCGGCAAGCCACATGCCCCGTGCAGCGTAGCCGAGTTTTCGCTGGATATATTCCGAAAGCATGCGGACCTGGCCGACCTTGTCGGCATCGGGCAGCACCGCAAGAATCGGTTCATAGAACCCGCCCGAGAGGATCTCCGCCCTGCCCTCGTCCACCAGTTTTTTAAGCCTGTCGATGAACTCCGGATGGTGCTGCTCGAAAAAATGATACAGGATGCCCGTGTAGTGCAGCGTGATCTTTATCGTGGGGTGGCGCTCAAGCACCTTGAGAAACGGCAGGTAGGACTTCTGGTATGCATCCTCTGCAACGAACTCGAAGTTCCCGACCGGCTGGTGGTTATGGATGGCAAAGATGAATTGTACTTTCGGCATCAGGCTGCAACCCCTTGTTTTCTTGACATGTCGATGAGAATACAGAAGGAAATATTAGCCTTATGCCCGCGAAAAGTCAATCAAAAACAAGGAAACAGGTCGCCAAGGAGGAGTGGAAACGGCTCACAGGTCTCTTCGAACATACGGTCAGGTAGTCGGCGGACCGACTTTTCTTTTCCGGTACACGCTCACCGCACCGTAGACCAGCAGAAGAGGGATCCATATCCAGACGACCTCCGCGGTCAGGACCCCGAGGCCGGTACGGCTGAAAAATCTGCTGATGCGCATCGGCGAGGCGAACACAGGCCGCCAGGGCAGGAAAGAACGGGTGTTATCGAAGGGGATGAAGAACCCTACGCCCATACCCTTGTCCGTCATGGCATCGAGGACGCCGTGCGAAGCCGTTACCACAAAGAAGAACGCGAGCATCCCCCACCATTTTTTTGTAAACCGGGTGATTGTCGGGAAGGCAAGGACGACCACCAGGGCGCTCACGAGGAAGGCAAAGGTCAGCGAGTGCGTGAATCCCCGATGTCCCCATACATCACCATACTTGATGCCGAAATAATATCCGACAATGTCGATATCCGGGACCACGGAGCACAGCGCGATCAGCGCCCAGAACCGTGCGGGCATCTTTCCCGGGGCGTAGACCTTCCCGAATACGCCGGAGACGAATATATGGGTGAATTCTGTTGGCATGGTTTGCGTCGTGAGAAGCTAATATCCTGAAAACAGCAGTTACTCGCGCAAAGACGCAAAGAAAAGCAAAGACCCGGCATGTAAAAGTGATTCACTAATACGGTGCGGCCGATTCTAACCCGAACTTCCTGATTTTCCTCTGCGTTCTCTGCGTCCTCTGCGGTTAAATGCTCTTTTTAGACATTATGTACCTGTCCGTGCTACGAGTTTGCCCGCAAGGCAGAAGAACGCGACCGTATACACCGCGAGCACGACGAGAGACGCCGAGGCCGGCTCCTTCCCCGAGGCAAGGGTCCGGAGCAAAATACTCGCGTGCGTGAGGGGATAAACGAGGACCGCGCTGTAAAGCGGCTCCGGCAGTTTATCGGGCGAAAAGAAGGTCCCGGCCAGGAATGACATGGGAAGGATGAAAAAACTGTTAAAGTTCGCCATGTCTTCGTGCGTCCGCGTGATCATGGCCGCTGCCACCCCTGCGGCGCCGAAACAGAAGGCCGTGAGTACAAGCACCACGAAAAATAAGACCGAAAGATGCATGTGCACGCCGGAAGCCAGCCCGACCAGCATGAGCATGAGCGCCGAGAACAGACCTCGCGCGAGTCCCGTCAGCGACCTGCCGAGAGCGATGTCCCAGGGGCTCACGGGAGAGACGAGCACCTCTTCGAGCGTCTTGGTGTACAGCTTGCTGATATTGAGCGACGTTGAGACCGGGCCGAAGCTGTTGTTCATCGCCGAGAGCGCGAGGATGCCGGGCAGGACGAACTCGAGGTACGTGCCATTGCCCAAATTCATGCCCCTCCCCAGTCCCCAGCCGAAGGTCACGAGGTAGAGGACCGGCATGACCAGACTCGACGCCAGGAAACGCCAGGGTTTCTTGCGGACAAGCATCATTTCTTTCCAGATGATCGGATAGAAGTTCATAATACACCAAGCAGTCAGGAGACGGGAGCCAGTGGCCAGAAAAAAGAGTCAGGTTTTATTCTGACTTCTAACTTCTAACTTCTGACTTCTGACTTCTGCTTTCCACTCATCCTTCAATTCTCTCTCCGGTCAGATTGATGAACACGTCCTCGAGCGTAACATCGCGGACCATGATATCGCTGCACATGTCCCAACCCGCGTCGAGGGCCTCTTTCCGGGTTTGATAGAACTTTCGCGGGGCATCATGCCGCCCGACACACTCGAGCGCGAACTTACCAACGCCCTGCTTGAGTACCGAGGGTTTGTCCAGCGCGATAATCGTTCCTGAACGCATGATGGCCACCCGGTCGCAGATCGCATCCGCTTCTTCAATGTAATGGGTCGTGAGCAGGATGGTGATGCCGCTCCGCTTGAGCGATTCGATAAGCCCCCAGATCATCCGCCGCGCCTGGGGGTCAAGACCGACGGTCGGCTCGTCCATAAAGACGACTTCCGGGCGGTGCATAAGCCCGCGCGCGATCAAAAGCCTTCTGCGCATGCCGCCTGAGAGGTGCTCGACCGGCGTGTCCTTTTTCTCCCAGAGCCCGACGAACCGAAGGAGTTCTTCGGTCCTCGCATCACGGTCCGGGGGCCTCATTTTGTGCAACCTGCCGTGATACTCAAGGTTTTCCGCGCACGTCAGGTCGATATCGAGATTCAGCATCTGCGGCACTACGCCGATCGATCGTTTGACCCGGAGCGGATCACGGGTCACGTCATACCCCGATACCGATGCTGCGCCGGACGTCGGAGCAAGCAGCGTGGTCAGCATGCGGAGGGTTGTGGTCTTGCCCGCGCCGTTTGGACCGAGCAGGCCGAAGACCTCGCCTTTGCCGACGGAAAAGCTGAGGGACCGTACCGCACCCAGGGCGCCGAAGTATTTGGTAAGATTGTTCGTTTCGATCATAAATATAAACCTACAAAGAGCAGCTCAGCCACAAAAAGCACATAAAACACAAAATTAATCGAGCAGTACTTTGGCAAAATAGCTTCACCCAGCAGGTGACTATTTTTCTGTCGTTAAAACATTGCTTCTTCTCTATGAATTTTGTGCCTTCTGTGGCCAACTGCCGTTTTTAGGATAACCTATTCAAAATTCAAGACAGACAGCTAACGATAGAGATTTGTTTTACTCCTGACTCCCTACGCACCATCTGTTTCGATCCCCAGCGCCTTGATCTTCCGGTGCAGGTTGCTCCTCTCCACATTGATCGCGTCAGCGGTCCTGCTCACGTTGCCGCCGTTCTCCTTGAGTTTCTGCGTGATGAACTCGCGCTCGAAATCGGCGCGCGCGTCCCTGAGTGTGGCAGCCTGCGAGCGGATCAGCACAACCCCTCCGCCGTGCTGCGGTTTCTCGGCCGGCACACCGCTGATCGGCGGCGGGACGTCCTGGGCCGAGAGCGACGGCCGGGGGACCATGATGATCAGCCGCTCGATGATGTTCCTGAGCTCGCGCACGTTGCCGGGCCAGGGATAGCGCAGAAAAAGCGAGAGCGCCCCCTCCTCGATGGCCTTGGGTTTCTGCCCGTACTCGCCCGAAAACTCCCGCAGAAAATGGCGGACCAGACGCGGGATATCGTCAGGCCGCTCGCGGAGGGCAGGAACATCGAGGGGGATCACGTTCAGCCGGTAGTAGAGGTCCTCACGGAAGGCGCCGTTTTTGATCTCGTCGGCAAGGTGCTTGTTCGAGGCGGCGATGACACGCACGTCGGCCTTGAGTGTCTTCATGCCGCCCACGCGCTGGAACTCCTGGCCTTCGAGCACGCGCAGCACCTTCGCCTGCGTTGCCAGGCTCATGTCTGCGATCTCGTCGAGGAAAATAGTGCCGCCGTGGGCAAGCTCGAATTTTCCACGCTTCGTGCCGGTTGCGCCGGTGAAGGACCCTTTCTCGTGGCCGAAGAGCTCGCTCTCGATGAGTTCCCGCGGGATCGCGGCGCAGTTCACCTCTACGAAGGGGCCGTTCGCGCGCTTGCTCGCCCGGTGAATGGCGCGCGCCACCAGTTCCTTGCCCGTCCCGCTCTCACCGTGGATCAGCACCCACCCGTTCGTAGGCCCGGCAAGCGCGATCTGCTGCTTGAGCGTCTTGATCTTCTCGCTCTCGCCCACGATCTCATATTTTCGCTCAATACTCCGTTTGAGGGTCTCATTTTCCTCGCGTAGCCGCGATTCTTCAAGCCCGTGCTTTACCACGAGGGTAAGATGCTGCAGTTCCGGCGGCTTCACGATGAAATCGTACGCGCCCATCTTTGTTGTTTTGACCGCGATCTCGATGGTACCATGGCCGGTGACCATAATCACCGGCAAATCGGGCATGATCTCCCGGATCCTCCGGAGCGTCTCGATGCCGTCCATGCCGGGCATGGCGATATCGAGCAGCACGATCGAGGGCTGCGCCTCGCCCAACAGGTCGATGCCTTCCTTGCCCGAGGACGCGGTCACAACCACGTAGCCTTCGTCACGCATCACATCGGCAAGACTGTTCAGTACGCTTTCTTCGTCGTCGACTATAAGAACCGTTTCACCTGACATATGCACCTTCTCCTGACCCCATGGGGTCAGGTCTTTTATTTTGGTATCATTCCCTGTTCTGTACTGACCGACTCGGAACGTTGATGTGCGAGCGGCGCTGTCGGCATATGTTGCGCTGTCCATGCCGAAAACCCCTCCGAATAGATTACTATGTTCGTGTAGCCGTGGACCGCTGCCTTGCTGGCCCATTTAAGACTCGCTCCGAATTTAATATCGTTGCAGTAAACTACCAATTGCACACTCTTGTCTTTCGGAAGGAGAGTCATAAATTTTTCAAAATCTTTTTCCGGGATGCTTATTGCGCTGAATATGTGGGCTTCATTATATTCCTCTTTTGTCCTTGCATCGATAACGGTAAACTGCTTCTCTCGTCCGCCTTCAAGCCTGTACGCATTATCCACGATCATCGAATGGAGCTGTGCAGTGTCAATCGACTTGCAATCCGATCCAGCAAAAGACTTTGATACAAACACTATAGTAATGGCGAACAAGACAAATAATGTCTGTGACGCTATTTTCGTTTTCCTCATCTTAGCTCCCGGAGATCCGTAGGTCGGGTAGAGCGTAGAGCGAAACCCGACGGCGCCTGTTCACTCATATGGCGGATTATAACTTTGCCTTACCTACTGCTTCAATCCATTTTTCAGCAACGCCACCACTTGATGTATCTCGGCCTCCGTCGTTTCTCTCCCGAAACTGAGCCGTATCGCGCCCCGTGCTATATTGAGATCGACTTCCATTGCGACAAGTACATGCGAGGGCGTCACCGAACTCCCATGGCAAGCAGCTCCCGGTGAAACCGCAACACCGTCGAGAGCTTTCATGACCGACACCGCATCGAATCCCTCAAAGCTGATGTTCCAGGTGTTCGGTAACTTTTTTTCGGGATGGCCGTTCAGATGCACGCGCAACCCGGCGCGCATTAATCCATCAAACAACAGCTGCCCAAGCTTCCGTTGGCGCGGCCCTTCCGTCTCAAGAACATCCGCAGCAACCA
>JBGPIG010000104.1:0-8380 GCA_041484745.1 Nitrospirota bacterium
ATCATCGATAAAAAGGGTTTCCGCGGAATTCACACCGAGGACCGAGCATACATCCCTGAACACCGATGCGTCACGTTTACTTTTGTGGATCCTGAATGAATTAAACACGACATCAAAGTGCCGAAACAGACCGGTCTGCCGGTCAATCTCCTCGAGCCAGTTCGTCTGGTCGCTCAGCAGAGCGACAGTGCATCCCCGAGACCGCACCTGGTCAACGGAGGAAATCATGTCCGGTCTCGGCACAAAGCGATTCAGGATCTCGTTTCTGAGCTCGACGTCGCTCCCGGATATGCCGGTCCGTCTCCTGACAACGCTCCAGAACGAGGCCTCATCCGCCCCTCCGATAAGATATGCCGTCTCATAGATCAGCGCATCAACGGTCGTGAAAAAAGTCTCCTGGTCGAGACCGTTCTTCCTCCCGATCGTCATCAGGCCGTCGCGGAAGCCTTCTTCCGCCAGCACACCGCCGAAGTCAAAAAGAACAACCCTGATCACCTTTTTCATATGCTGACTCCATACAACCCATCATCCATTTATTAATGGTCTTATCATAGAAACGACATTACCATGGTTCTCATTCCGTCATTCTCGCAACGACTCTGAGCGGGAATCCAGTGTCAACCGTGGGCAATTCTGGGTCCCCGATGGAACATTCGGGGATGACGCACGGTGGCATGTACAGCATATTATGAGACCGTTAATAATGACTGTTGCTCTGCTACGTTATGTGCTGCTTTCAAAAAACACACCGGCCCGTTCCCTTGCTTCCTCAACACTCGCGCTGGACTGGACCCGGGATGCAAGGAGGTGTCCGAATTTATAGTTTTGGGCAAAGTAATGGGTAAATTCCTTAAGCCTGCCCAGTCGATATTCGGGCCGGAAAAGGTCGTTGAGGTGATCGATAAAGTCGCAGAACACTGCAGGCAGCGACACGACAGGCTCCGCAATGGTGCAGCCGTACACGTCCCTCGCAATTTCAGCAAAAAGCCAGGGTTTTGCCGCTGCCCCGCGGCCGAGCATCAGACCGTCGGCGCCGGAGACGCGCAGGCAGGTTTCCGCATCCTGGGCAGAGAAAATACCGCCATTGGCGATGACGGGAATGTTAAGCCAATCTTTTACTTTGGCAACATACTCCCATCGCGGCTTTCTTGCAAAGGACTCTTTTTTGAGCCGGGCGTGAACAGAGAGCATATCAATGCCCTCATCTTCGAGCATGGAGCAAAAGGCCTTTAATTTCCGTTCGTCGAGTTCAATACCAAGCCGGATTTTTGCGGTAAGGGGCAGCTGGGTGCATTTCCTTGCCTCGGCAACGATGCGGCGGACATCTTCCGGACGTTCCATCAGACTGATGCCCGCGCCGATCTTGCCTACAGCGGGGGCCGGGCATCCCATGTTCAAATCAATAGCATCCGCCTTAAGTTCATGAAGTACCTCGATGGCCGGGGCCATCTCTCCGGGTGTGGAAATCAAGAGTTGATAGGACAGCGGTTTTTCCAGAAAAGTCCTGATCAGGTAAGGGGAAATCCCGGGATTTTCGGTTGGCAGCCTTTTTGCCGAGAGCATTTCCGTTGAGAGAAGACCTACCCCGCCAAAACCGCACAGGATCTGCCGGAATGCGCAGTGGGTAAGGCCCGCCATAGGCGCCAGAAACAAGGGCGGATTGATCTGAAGATTGCGAACATGAATTTGCTTTAGGAGATTACAAGGAGGCGCCATTGCGAAGAAATATACCACAAATGAGTTCATTGATACAGAAATTCCTAACCGGACAAGCCGGAACAAAAAGATTAAAGCTAAAGGCATCTCTCGCAAAGCCGCAAAGGACGCCAAGAAAACCTTTAAGTCTTGGGTTTAAAAAACGAATCGATTGGCCTCTCTTTGCGAGCTTTGCGTCTTTGCGAGAAAATATCTTGCCGTTTTTGAGAAGAATTTGATTCCTCAATTGCTAAACGTTTTGAATTTGCTAATTTGGTAATTGAAATTTATTTGTGATTTGATGCTTGTCATTTGGCACTTAATGTATTCTTCGTGTCTTGGTGTCTTTGTGGTGAAAATATTCTTGTCTTTTTTGTTTTGCCTGCAGCCAAAGGCGTCCCTACGACATACTCCACAAGAACGCTTCGCAAAAAAAACTTGACTATCTTCTCTGAGTCTGTATAATTTCTACCCTTGAGCGCAGAAAATGACCGCGCAACGGGCAGACTCATGCAGAATAGTACTGATCCGGTTCTCTATTGGATAGGACTCAGCAGCATCCCGGGAGTCGGAAGGGTCACCTTCAGAAAACTCGCAAGTCGTTTCGGGTCCCCGGAACGCGCGCTCTCCGCGCCGCAGCATGAGCTGAGAGACGTCGGCGGACTGTCCGACAAGGTGATCAATGAAATCGCATCGTTCCCCTGGCGCGAGCACGCGGAACAGGAAGTCGCGAAGGCGGAGAAATCCGGTGTTGCCGTCATTTGTACGGACAATCCCGCGTATCCCCGAAGACTGAGAGATATGCCCGACCCCCCGCTCTACCTGTATGTGAAGGGCACGCTGCAAACAGGGGACGAAAATGCAGTGGCGATCGTGGGCACGCGCAAACCTAC
This sequence comes from Nitrospirota bacterium, assembly GCA_041484745.1. Lineage (GTDB taxonomy): Bacteria > Nitrospirota > UBA9217 > UBA9217 > UBA9217 > JALNZF01. Next base: position 2,589 of record JBGPIG010000104.1, read on the forward strand.
GCACTACGGAACGACATTAACGCACAGGATCGCGCATGATATCGCCTCAAGGGGTTTTACCATTGTGAGCGGCATGGCGAGAGGCATCGATACGCAGGCGCACAAGAGCGCGCTTGCGGCAAAAGGCAGGACCATCGCGGTGCTCGGCTGCGGCATTGATGTCGCCTATCCGCCCGAGAACAAGGGACTCATGGAGGCGATCAGCCGCAACGGCGCCGTGATTACCGAGAACGCCTTCGGGACCCAGCCGGAGTCCGGTTACTTCCCGGCGCGAAACAGGATCATCAGCGGTCTCGCGCGCGGAACAGTGATCATTGAGGCTGCCCATGACAGCGGCTCACTCATCACCGCACAATATGCGCTCGAGCAGGGCCGGAAGCTCTATGCGGTGCCGGGGAATATCGGTTCTCCCGCGAGCCGGGGAACGAACAGCCTTATTAAAAAGGGCGCGAGCCTTGTGGAGAACGCCGAAGATATCCTGAAAGACCTCGGAAGTCCAGGGCCGGGTAAGCGTCATGAAGATGGCGCACTTCCCCTGCCCGCGTTGACGCAGGAGGAAGAAACAGTGTTCCGGTGCATCACGAATGAGCCGAAACACATTGATGGCATCATGAAAGAATGCCGCGCCGCTGCGGGGACATTGAGCGGCGTCCTGATCACCCTGGAGCTGAAAGGACTGGCAAAACAGCTGCCGGGGAAGTATTATGTACGGGAAGAATGACCTGTTTCGAGGGAAGCGGAGAACCCGCTTCTTTTCCCTGTATCATACGCTGCCACAGGAAGCATGGAGGATGATTTGGACGAACGGATGATTAACCTGTTCTCGCTTATTGCGGACCAGGTGAGAGACCGACAGGAACTGTTCGATAACGAGGGGAAGATCATGCAGGCCTTGCTCAACAGCGGATGCCGTCTCCAAGAGGCAGACGCCGCGCTCACCCTTATGCAGACGCTCGCGCAGAAGGAGTCGGAGAGCTTATTGCTGCCTGCCCGGGCCGCATCCCCCGTCCGGATGAGGACAATGAACAGGGAAGAACGCGAGCGGTTCGCTGTCGATGCATTCGGTTTTGTCTCAAAGCTCACCCATCTCGGCATCATCTCCGAAGACCAGCGGGAAGATCTGCTGGAGAAGGCGCTGGCCGTCTACTTTGAACGGATCGAGCTTGACCATATCAAGTCCCTCGTCTCCTTTATTCTGTTCTTCGGTCCTCATGAGGGGGAGCACTACGCCGACACAAACCTCCGGCGCATTAAGAAGACTGCATGGAATTAGTAAACCTAACCCGGACAAGCGGAAACAAAATTCACCACGAAGTCACGAAGGCACAAAGTAATACATAATTGCCTCTGGGGTTAAATTAACATACGCATTTTAAGACCTTCTTCGTGTCTTGGTGTCTTTGTGGTAAAAAGTTTTATATTTCGCCTTGGTAAAAAAGGTCCTCTCATATGAAATCACTCGTCATAGTTGAATCGCCCGCAAAGGCAAAGACAATCGCCAAGTACCTGGGCAGGAACTTCACCGTCAAAGCGTCCGTGGGCCACATCATGGACCTGCCTAAGAGCAAACTCGGCGTGGATATCGAGAACAATTTCGAACCCAGCTATATTGTGATCAAAGGCAAGGCCCCTATCGTGAAGGAGCTCAAGTCCGCGGCCAAGAAATCAGAACGTATCCTGATCGCCACCGACCCTGACCGCGAAGGAGAGGCCATTGCCGCCCATGTGGCCGAAGTCATCTCCGGCAGTATCAAGCATGAGGAAGTCTATCGCGTACTGTTCAATGAAATTACGAAGAAGGCGATCCTCAAAGCCATTGAACACCCGGGCAAGGTAGACGTAAACAAGGTTGACGCCCAGCAGGCCCGCCGCATCCTCGACCGCCTCGTGGGCTACCAGATCAGCCCCATCCTGTGGAAAAAGGTGCGGCGCGGACTCTCCGCAGGCCGCGTGCAGTCAGTGGCCCTCCGCATCATCTGCGAGCGTGAGGACGAGATCAAGGCCTTTGTGCCCGAGGAGTTCTGGTCCCTCACCGCGCTCCTCGAGGGCAAGACGCCCCCGCAGTTCGAGGCCAAGCTGATCAAGAAGGACGAAGACAAGATCAAGCTTAAGAACAACGACGAAGTGCGGAAGATCCTCGCTGACCTCCAGGGCAGGCCCTACTCCGTCACCAAGGTGGATAAAAAGGAGCGCAGGCGAAACCCCGTCCCGCCCTTCACGACAAGCAAGCTCCAGCAGGAGGGCGGCAGAAAGCTCGGTTTCACTTCCAGGAGGACCATGGGCATAGCCCAGGGACTTTATGAGGGCCTCGATATCGGTAAAGAAGGCACCGTCGGTCTCATCACGTACATGAGGACGGACTCCACCCGAGTGGGTCAAGAAGCGCAGGACGAGGCGCGGGAGTTCATTGCCGCGAAATACGGCAAGGACTATCTTCCGGAAAAGCCGCCTGTGTACGCCAGCGCTAAAAGCGCCCAGGAAGCCCACGAGGCCATACGGCCTACGTCGGTAAAGCACGAACCGGATGCCATAAAACAGTATCTCGAACCTGATCAGTACAAGCTCTACAAGCTCATTTGGAACCGCTTTGTCGCAAGTCAGATGAACTCCGCGATCATCGACCAGACTTCGGTGGACATCCTGGCCGGCGACTACACCTTCCGCGCCACGGGCTCGATCGTGAAATTCTCCGGGTTCATGGCCGTGTACCTGGAAGAAAAAGCCGAGGATGCCGTAGCGGATGACGAGAACGGAGAAGCAGTACTGCCGCCGCTCACCGAGGGAGACGCTCTCACGCTCATCAAACTCGATCCCAAGCAACACTTCACCCAGCCTCCGCCGCGATTTTCCGAAGCCTTGCTGGTGAAGACGCTCGAAGAAAAAGGAATCGGCAGGCCGAGCACCTACGCCGCGATCATCTCGACCATCCAGGACCGCGACTATGTGACCAAGGTGGAGAACAAGTTCCGGCCCGCAGAACTCGGCGTGCTGGTGAACAACCTGCTCGTGAACCACTTCCCGGTGATCCTGGATGTGGCCTTCACTGCCAGGATGGAGGAAGAGCTCGACAAGATCGAGGAAGGCCAGATGCCCTGGGTCGACGTCGTCAAGGATTTTTACAAGCCTTTTAGGGAAAGCCTTGAAAAGGCCCAGGCGGACATGAAAGACTTCAAGGCCGAGCAGACCCCGACGGACATTACCTGCGAAAAATGCGGTAAGCCCATGATCATCAAGTGGGGCAGGAACGGACAGTTCCTCGCCTGCAGCGGGTATCCCGAGTGCAAGAGCACCAAACCCTTCGTTCGCACCGAGGGTGGCGGTGTCGAAGCCGCCGCGGAAGAGACTACGGACGAGCTCTGCCCCAAATGCGGCTCCGCCATGACGGTCAAACGGGGGCGGTTCGGGAAATTCCTCGCCTGCTCGCGCTACCCGGAGTGCAAGTACACGCAGGGAATGTCGACGGGCGTCCTCTGCCCCGACGACGGCGGCAAGATCGTTGAGCGACGCTCCCGATTCGGTAAGGCCTTCTACTCCTGCTCAAACTATCCTGAGTGCAAGTTCGCCCTATGGAACAAACCCCTTCCCCGTCCCTGCCCTCAGTGCAACGCACCGTTCCTCGTGGAGAAATACTCCAAAAAGACCGGTCTCTCAATCGTCTGTCTGAAAAAAGAGTGCGGTTATAAGGAAGAACCGAAGGCGGAGGAGGCAGGAGTTGGGAGTTCGGAGTTAGGAGACAGAAGTCAGACGTCAAAATGAATATGGACGCGATATTGATCTTATAGCTTTTCCGCATTTTTTTATTACTTCGAACTTCCAACTCCGAACTACACACTCCGAACTCCAAGCGCAGCACTCCCCTTCTCCGAACTCCCCACGCAGCACTCCCTACTCCGAACTCCAGCAGGCGGATCTCTTCTTGCAAAATCCCCCTCATTACGCTAAAGTAGCATCATGCGTACGCATATCTTCGACTTCCTGAATTATCTCAAGACCGAACGAAACGTTTCCCCCCACACTGTACGCAGCTATCTCTCAGACCTCGAACAGCTCTTCGACTACCTCGGCGAAACAGACTTGGCGAGCATTGACCATCAGGTCCTGCGTCAATTCATGGCCCACCTCATGAAACGCAAGGTAAAAAAATCATCCATCGCCAGAAAACTCTCGGCTATCAGAACATTTTTCAAGTACCTGAACCGTCAAGGCATACTCACCAGCAACCCGGCCAGGCTGGTCGCTACACCGCGCCGGGAAAAGCGCCTCCCTTCGGTGCTGACCGCCGACGACGCACAGAGGCTTATGGAAGCACCGGTACCGAGAAAAACCCAAGGCCGCGATACCGTGCTGAGAGACCGGGCCGTGCTCGAGACGCTCTATTCCACGGGTATCCGGGCGAGCGAACTCATCGGCATAAACCAGGAAGACATCGACCGCCATGGCAGCCTCATCCGAATCCGAGGCAAAGGCCGCAAGGAACGGATCGTGCCGATCGGGGGAAAAGCGCTCGAAGCGCTCGATGCATATTCCGAATCATCGTCCAGGAACCCGGACAGCGCCGCGCTCTTCACCGGGTCAGCAGGAAAACGCTTGACAGCGCGCACAGTTCAGCGTATTTTAGAAAACTATAAAAAAAAACTGGGGCTGCAACAGATGGCGAGTCCTCACACGCTCCGTCACAGCTTTGCAACGCATCTGCTCGAGTCCGGCGCGGATTTGCGTTCTATTCAGGAGCTCCTGGGCCACTCAAGTCTTTCGACCACCCAGCGATATACACATCTCAACCTCGACTCGCTCATGGAGACGTATGATAAGGCGCATCCAAAGGCGAGAAGAAAATGACAAACAACAGACAGTCGGATAACAGACTATCAGAGTACAGAGGTCAGAGTACAGAGGACAGACTGAATCATAGTCGGACAACAGACAGATGACAGACTGAAAAATCAAAAGCTTTAGTCTGACTTCTGTTAGTCTGCCATCTGATCTCTGTTTGGAGGTAGTATGAGTGAAATAACGCCCATGCATGCAACAACAATACTGGCAGTACGGCTGAACGGCAAGACAACGATCGCCGGCGACGGGCAGGTGACCGTCGGCGCCACCGTGATGAAACACAACGCGAAGAAAGTGCGCAAGATGTACAATGACAAGATCCTTGCGGGGTTCGCCGGGGCCACGGCTGATGCCTTCACCCTGTTCGAAAAATTCGAAAGTAAGCTCGAACAGTACCACGGCAATCTCACGCGCGCCGCGGTGGAACTCGCCAAGGACTGGCGAACGGACAGGGTCCTCCGCAGACTTGAGGCGCTCATGATAGTCGCTGATAATGAGCGTTCATTCATTCTTTCGGGTAATGGCGACGTGATCGAGCCCGAAAATGGGATCGCGGCAATCGGCTCCGGCGGGCCGTATGCGCTCGCGGCAGCCCGTGCGCTCGTAGACCATACAAAGCTCGATGCACGTAAAATCGTCGAAGAAGCCATGAAGATCGCCAGCGAGATATGTATTTATACAAACAAAGAAATAACGATTGAGGAGTTGTAGGAACAGACGATAGAGCACAGACGTTCAGAATACAGACAGATGACGGAAAACTAAAGACGTTGATTCAGTCTGTACACAGACAGCCTGTTATCTGATGGTCTGTTGTCTGTCATCTCGTGTCTGCATTTTCCGGAGGTATTTTTGAAAGATTCCCTGACACCGCGACAGGTAGTTGAAGAGCTCAACAAGTATGTCATCGGGCAGAATAAAGCCAAGAGGGCCGTTGCCATTGCGCTCCGGAACCGCTG
>JBGPIG010000105.1:0-8362 GCA_041484745.1 Nitrospirota bacterium
CGCCATTCCCGAGACGATGGTGATCCTCGGGTTCGTGGTGGCCACGATGATCCTCTTCACGGTGAAATAGCATGAGCTGCAGAGAGCTGCTCGAATCTCTCCGCAGGGGCGGTGACGAAAAGGTCCGCACGCTCTGGCGGGAAGCGGAGGAGGAAGCCGCAAAGATACGGGCGGAGGTCGCCGTCAGGATCAACTGCCTCCGCGTAGACAGTACACGCCTTCGTTCCGTCAAGGGGGACGCGATCCTGGGCGAGGCCCTGAGCGAGGCGTCCGGCCGGGTACGCTTGCAGAAGCTTGCCGCGGAAAAGGCCGTTTCCGAACGTTTCTTCTCCTCCACCCTGGCTTCGTTGCCGCAACTGCGTGAGCAGGGCTATTCTGCGGTATTCGAAAAGCTTGTACTGGAGCTCCCCTGTCTTCCCTGGCAGCTGGTACAGGTGAATCCGGCGGACATCGTTCTCGCGAAGAAACATTTTCCTCAGGCGGAGATCGTGCCGGACGGAAAGATCTCCGGAGGCGTGGACGTAACGGCTGAGGGAGGGCTGATCAGGGTCGTGAATACCTTTGAAAAGAGGCTGGAGCGGGCGTGGGATGACCTGCTGCCGATCCTGATCAAGGACGTCTACCAGGAGGTGTCCGATGGAACTTCTGCAACGCCTTGAGGAACGCGGGTATCCGGCCGAGTATCTTTTCTCGAGGATCAGGGGCAGGAGAGCGCGCCTGATCCGTGACTGGAGACCGCTGATCTTCGATACCGGCCCTTTTGATTCCCTGGTCGGCGGACGATACCAGGGTTTTTTGAAGGAACGGACCGCATCAGGCATCGGGAGAGACCTCGTGAAGGAATATCGATGGGTCTATGGGCAGATGAGCGAACAGCATCGGGAAATATTCCTGCCCTTCTTCCTGTACTCGGAGCTGAGAACGCTGTACATCTGTCTCCGTCACGGGAAGAGCAAAAAGTCAGGAACTACCGCCGACCTCCTTGTCGTCAGTCTGCTCTCGGACGAGATCAAACATGTTCTTTCGACGATGGATGACGCGGCATCCGCCGTATCCGACATTGAACGGATATTCCGGTCCCGGTCTGGAGCATTCGCAGGCCTCAGAGCAGTATTTGATGCCGAGGGCCTGCGCGGCTTTGAACAGCGCCTCACGAACACCTTCCTTGCCACGACTGTCCAGGAACGGCTCCATCCGCTCATGAAGCCGTTTTTCATGCGGCTGATCGATTCACGGAATATCATGGGCGTGTATAAATATCTGAAGCTGGAACTGAAGGCCGGACCGTCCTTCATCAAAGGAGGCGGGGTTTCTGAGCAGCGGCTCGGGGAGCTCGTCGCCAAAGAGGACCTGCCCGGCGTGGCTTCTCTCATCCGCGAGTTCACCGGGGTAAAGGCCGACGCCTCTGATGCGACGCAGATAGAAATGGCGCTCTACAAAGGGACCACGGGTTTCCTGAAAAAGGAGGGGAAGGACCCCTTGGGCGCGGGTTTGGTCCTGGACTATCTCTGGCGTTGTTCGATCGAGACCATGAACCTCAGCGTGCTGTTCCACGGCAAGGAACTTGAGCGGGAAGCGATCACTGCTGAGCTGGTGCAGTAATACCAAGCAGCGTTAGGAACTAAGAGATCAAATTATTATCAAACGGCAAGAAATTTTCTCGCAAAGACGCAAAGGACGCCAAGAAGATCATAAAAAACGGCTTGCTTTGGGTTTTAAACCAAAAAATATTTTGACGCAAGGTTCCCTTTGCGCTCTTTGCGTCTTTGCGAGAGATGCCTTTTGTTTCCGGCTTGTCCGGGTTCGGGATGGTGCATGAAAAAGATCGTCTTCATAACGCCCCCGGATGCGGGGTACGGGTTCAAGCTTGGCGGCATTCCCCAGTATGCGGTGGAGGGGACCGAGGCGGAGGAGACCCTCCGGCAGACCATGGCTGAGCCTGATAACGGCCTCGTCATCGTCGATGAACGCCTGCTCAAAGGAATTTCGGAGGAACGACTTCGGGAGCTGGAGCAGGGATGGCGCGGGATCCTTCTTGTTCTGCCTTCACCGGTGAAGCCTCCCCCCGAGGTGGAGGATTATGCAGCGAGGCTCATCAGGCGGGCGATAGGGTATCATGTGAGACTGAAATTATGATGATTCATCTTAACAGGTTGTAAAAAAGTCAGTGAACACCGATATTGTCATTCTGAGCGCAGCGAAGAATCTCGTGTTTCCGGATGCATGAGATCCTTCACTTCGTTCAGGATGACGGCATAAGGGTATTTTTCAACAGACGGTCAAGGGAATCTATCGATTATGAGCGGCAGGATACAAGGCATATCAGGGCCAACGGTGAGCGTCGATCTCAAAGGGCTCAAACTGTATGAACGGGTCTATGTGGGTCATGCCATGCTCACCGGCGAGGTGGTGCGGCTCGAGAAGGAAAAGGCCGTGATCCAGGTTTACGAGGATACACGCGGTCTGGCTGTTGGTGAGCCGGTCAAGGGTGTGGGCAGGCAGCTGACCGTTCGGCTTGGTCCGGGACTTCTGGGCGGGATGTTCGACGGCCTTCAGCGGCCCCTGGAGCGCCTCCGCGAGGATATGGGGCCCTTTATCACGGGTGGCAGGGAACTGTACGCTCTTGACTACATTAAGCGCTGGAAGTTTTCTCCCGTGCTGAAGAAAGGCGATCTTGTGCTTCCCGGAACGATCCTCGGGACCGTGGATGAGAAGGCATTCAAGCATTACATCATGTCCGGGCCTGAGGAAAGCGGGACCGTCCGCAGGATCATTGACGGCAGTTTCAGCCTTGACGAGCCGCTCGGCGAATACGATGACAGCCGGGAGATCCCCGGATGTCATGAGTGGCCGGTGCGGCTGGCGCGGCCTTACCGGAAAAAGTTTGCGCCCGGCGCCCCGCTGGTGACCGGCCAGCGGAGCATCGATTTCCTTTTCCCCCTTGCGCGCGGAGGCACGGCGATATTCCCGGGAGGGTTTGGCACGGGAAAGACCATCCTGGAGCAGTCGGTCGCGAAGTTTGCTGATGTGGACATCGTGGTCTATGTGGGTTGCGGAGAGCGCGGTAATGAGATGGCGGACATGATCGCCGAGTTCGAGGAGCTGCAGGACCCCTGGACCAAGCGGCCTTTGCGGGAGGGACCGTGCTGGTGGTCAATACCTCGAATATGCCGGTCGCCGCCCGCGAGGCATCCATCTATACGGCCGTGACGATGGCGGAGTATTATCGCGACATGGGCTACCACGTGCTGTTCCTTGCCGACAGCCTCTCTCGCTGGGCGGAGGCCCTGCGAGAGATATCGGCATCGCTCGAAGAGATGCCCGGTGAAGAAGGATATCCCACCTATCTCGCTTCGCGCCTCTCCGGTTTCCTCGAGCGGGCGGGTGTAGTGGAAACGTTGAATGGCAGGATCGGATCGCTCAGCATGATCCTGTCCGTTTCGCCTCCGGGCGGCGACTTCACCGAGCCCGTGACGCAGGCCTGCCTCAGGACCACCGGCGCATTCCTGATGCTCGATACGGCACTTGCGCACCGCCGGCATTATCCGGCGATCAACTGGTTCCAGAGCTATTCGCTCTATGGCAGGGATGTTTCGGACCATTATAGGGAAAAGGTCTCGCCCCAATGGGAAGAACTGCTCAGGCGCTGCAAGGAGATCCTTCAGCAGGAAGAGTCGCTCCGGGAAGTGGCGGAGATCGTCGGCGCGGAGGGGCTGCAGGATGCGGACCGGCTGCTGATGCGCACGGCCGAGAGGGTTCGCACTGATTTTCTCCAGCAGAACGCCTACAGCGAGGACGCCTTCTCACCGCCCGAGAAGACCCTTGCGATGATGAAGCGCATCCTCGATCTCCATGACCAGGCCTTGGAAAAACTGAAACAGGGGAGTTCTCTGGAAGAAATATTTAAATCACAATAACCAGCGAAAGGTCCTTTTTATCCGCAGATTTCGCAGATAGACGCAGATTTTAAAATACATAATTCAGGTTTGCTTTTAATCTGTGCAATCTGTGCAATCTGTGTAATCTGCGGATAATGTATTGACTTGAGCAGTTACGAATGTATATTCTTTGGACTTATTTGTCATTTGAGGCTTGAAATTCGGAGTTTGCGATTATGCGATTAGCCGAGCACATATACCGCACCATTTCGACCGTGGCGGGGCCGCTGCTGTTCGTGGAGAACGTGCAGGCGGCGAGGATCGGCGAGGTCGTCACGGTCCATGCTCCCGACGGCAGACACCGGGAAGGAGAGGTGCTGGAGATCGACGGGGACACGGCGCTGATCGAGGTGTACGGCGGGACCCAGGGCCTGGACATCGAACGCACGTCCGTATCGTTCACCGATGCGATCAAGAAGGTCCCCCTGTCATCGGACATCGTAGGCAGGATCTTTAACGGCTCGTTCGAGCCCAAGGACGGACTGCCCATGTTCGTCCCGGAAAAACGGACGCCGATCATCGGCGCGCCGATCAATCCCGCGGCGCGTGCGAGACCCGAGGACTTTATCGAGACGGGTTTTTCCACCATCGACGGCCTGAACACGCTCGTGCGCGGCCAGAAACTGCCGGTCTTCTCCTGCGCCGGACTGCCCTCGAAAGAGGTGGTCGCGTCGATCCTGAAGAACTCCCGCCTTGCGGACAGCGGCAGGAAGTTCATTGTCGTCTTTGCCGCTCTCGGGCTGACGTTCCATGAGTATTCGTTCTACCGGAAGACCCTGGAGGAGATGAAAACGGGGTTCGTGGCCTTCGTGAACATGGCTGACGAACCGGTGATGGAGAGGCTTCTCGCCCCGCGGTTTGCGCTGACCGTGGCCGAGTATCTGGCCTTTGAAAAGGGAATGGACATCCTCGTGATCATCACGGACATGACGAATTACTGCGATGCCCTGCGCGAGATTTCCACTGCCCGTGAGGAACTGCCCGGCAGGCGGGGTTATCCCGGGTACATGTACTCTGACCTTGCTTCTCTCTACGAGCGGGCCGGCCGCATTTACGGGCTTGAAGGCTCGGTTACCATGCTGCCTGTCGTTACCATGCCCGAGGACGACATCACCCATCCCATACCTGACCTGACGGGATACATCACCGAAGGCCAGATCGTGCTTTCCCGGGAGCTCCATCAAAAGGGCATCTTCCCGCCCGTGGATGTGCTCCCGAGCCTATCGCGGCTCATGCAAAAGGGTATCGGGGAAGGACGCACGCGGGCAGATCATCGGAAGGTCTCGAACCATCTCTATAAATACTACGCCAAGGGGCGGGACCTGAGAAGACTTGAGGCGATCGTGGGGAGGGATGGCATGACCAAGGGAGATATCCTGATGCTCGACTTTGCCGACGCGTTCGAAAAAGATTTTGTAGGCCAGGGGCCGGCACGGCGAACGGTGCAGGAGAGCCTTGACGCGGGGATCGCGCTGATGAAGAGATTTTCACTGGAAGTGATGTAAGGCATAGTTCAAAGTTCACAGTGCACAGTGCACAGTAAAATGACCGCTCGTTGCGGTAACTTGACGTGATGGTTTTCAACTCTGAACTTTGTACTCTGAACTCTGAACTATTGTTCGAGGTGCTCCATGATCCACCCAACCCGCACAAACCTGCTGTTGCTCAAGGACAAGTCCCGGTCCGTGGTGAACAGCATCGGAATTCTTAAAGCGCGGAAGCAGGCGCTGATCAAGGAGTTTCTTACCGCTACGCTGCCGTTCCTCCGGTCGCGGGAAGAGATCCGGCAGTCCTACGGCAAGGCGCTTCGCGAGCTGGCGCTGGCGCTCGGCCATGAGGGCAAGGAAAGCATCGATTCGCTTGTCGTTGCATCGGAGCGGGATTTCGGGATCGAAGTGATCGAAAAAAGCATCTGGGGACTGCGCTATAAAGATATTGTCTTCCACGACGAGCCGGTCAGGGACGCTGATAAGCGCGGTTACGATGAGTACGGCACGACACCGCACCTCGAAGAGGGAACGCTGCTTTTTGAGAAACTGCTCGAGTTCATGCTCCATATCGCCGAGTATGAAAGCAAGCTTAAACGGCTCGGCGACGAGATCCTGCGCACCACGCGGAGGATCAAGGTGCTCGAAGAGATGGTGCTGCCCGGCCTTAAACACCAGATCAGAACCATCACCCAGTACATCAGCGAGCGGGAACGCGAATCATTCTACCGCATGAAGCGGGTGAAGAACATCCTGACGGCCAAGGCGTAACTTCATTAAGCGCAAATTCCACGAACCAGAGAGTGTCGACTCCGCCTACTGGATTATCTTTTGCCGCATTCACTCTTTTCGATCTTCGTCATATTACAGCATGAGTAAAAATACCGAGGAAATCCTTAAGAAGTGGTCGCTATTCCATCTCTTTCAGCTCTTTCGACAGTTTCGGTTGTTCAGCCCTGCGCTAACCGCTCCTCCGTCCGGATCAAGCATATCAATTACGATTTTACAGGGGTTTAAAAGCACCAGCTTGCTAGTGCTCATAACCGTATGCTATAATGCTTATGTTATACAATTGGATCTATTCTGCATTATTGGCCACCTACAGAGGAAAACGTATTGACGAGGATGTCGTTATTGCCTGAGAAAAGGCGAGGTCCGGAACTAATAGACCTACCCATCGAGAACTATAGCCTAGCTGAATATTCAGGGAACCTTGCGGACATTCGGAAAGTTAACCGTTTTCTCGGCGACTATCGCACAACACTCAAGTTCTTTGCATTCCTGGTGCCGATTAACGCCGTGTTCTTGGGCAGACCGATCCGGGTGTTAGACGTTGCAACCGGCTCGGCCGATATTCCTGTAGCGATAGTGAAATGGGCCCGCGGGCAAGGAATACAGATAGAAGTGACCGCGGTCGATAATAATCCCAACGCCATCCGCGAGGCAGAAGCTTTCACCGAGGGGTACCCGGAGATTACCGTTGCTGAGGCCGACGGTTTTTCGCTTCCGTTCGAGGACGGGAGCTTCGACATTGTATTGTGCGTCAAGACTCTACACCACTTTCGCGAACAGGACGATGTTAGGATGCTGAAGGAGCTAGACAGGGTAGCTGCAGAAGGCTACATCATCACGGATCTCAGACGGAGCTGGGTGGCATGGGCGCTCATAACGATGCTCTCTAGGCTTTTCACGAGGAACAGGCTTACCAGGCATGACGGACCGCTGTCGGTGCTCCGTTCATACACAGTGCCCGAGCTTAACACGTTGGCCAAAAAAGCGGGTCTTACCGGCCACAAGCTGGCATTGGAACCTTTCTGGCAGATCGTAGTATGGGGAAGAAAAGTTTGATGTGAAAAAATTCGAATTTTCGGTCGCTGCCAATTTCGATAACGGTCTTCTGGACGTCATTTCTGTGTATCCGGTAACTGAAGTTTTTGGCAAGCTGTCCTCCGACCCGGTCGGCGGAGGCAGAGCGTCCTTTTCACTGCCACCACTCTCGCGCAGGCGGGTCGGTAGAATGAGTAGAACCGCCAATGATTCTAACCATTCGGCTCGAGCGGGTCGAACAAAACGCGCCCCACGCGCGCGCGTTCCTACGGCGCTTCGCGCCGCAGGAATGGGGCGATAACTCGCTAATTGCCTTGAATCACGGCGCAATCGAAAGGCGCGCCGTAGGAACCAGGCAATCAACATCGACGCCCGCTACGCGGGCAATACTGCTATTCTGCTTTTTTATGACGGTGTGCCTGAAGCTTCGCTTTGCATTGAGGCGTTAACTCGGTCTCGTGCTCTTTCAGGCAGTGAATAATTTTGCCTCCTCCCGGTTTTATGTTGCTGCAGAACCGGATAACATCGTCTTTGCAATCCTCGCGAGCCTCGTGACGCTTCTTCTGCATCTCGGCCAGATTTGCCTTACAACCAGGTGACAGTTCGTTCTCATGTTCCTTCATGCATTGCATGATGCGTCCCTGCCCCGGTTGAACATCCTTGCAGAACTTCGCCACATCATCCTTACATGCGCCTCTGTCTGCGAATGCCTGCGGGACAGCCCAGAATCCAAGACCGACTACCATTGCCATGAATACAACCAGCGAGATATGAAGAACATAGTGCCGCTTCATTATGGTGCTCCTTTCTTTACTGAAATTGAGATTCTTTGTTTAGATGAGACCCGACAGGGACGAAATGGTTAAATGCCGATGGAGAGATATCCGGAGGAGTCAGCATTCATGTTTACAGGCATTGTACGGGTGCTGTTCCTCATTATCCTTTCAGGGAAGATCAGCCTGCCTGCTGTGAACACTTGGTTCTGTGTACTCCCAAAATGATAATGTCCTATTCTGCCAAAGTAGAAATGTCCTATTCTAAGTTACAATACCCTGACGTAATTGGAGGGTACTGTGACAGAAATGGACATGATTACCATGAGCAGGAGAG
>JBGPIG010000106.1:0-8294 GCA_041484745.1 Nitrospirota bacterium
CTTATCGGCGGCTATTGGATCATTCGGGGTGAAATGACGGTGGGAGAATTTTTCTCATTTATGGCGGCGCTGTATTTTCTGTATCGGCCGATCAAGGAACTGAATGGGGTGAACAGCACGGTACAGGACGGCGTGGCGGCGGCCAAGCGTATCTTCGAGGTCCTCGACACTCAGCCGGAGATCAGGGACCGGCAGGGGGCCGACACCGTCAGCCATGATTTCATGACGATCGAGTTCCGGAATCTTGCCTTCAAATATGAAGATGACCTGGTCCTCAAGGACATCAATCTGACCGTCAAGGCGGGCGAAACGATCGCGATCGTGGGCAAGAGCGGAGGGGGCAAAACAACATTCGTGAATCTTATACCCCGTTTTTATGATGTCACCGGAGGGTCTATCCTGATCGACGGTCGGGACATCCGCGATCTGTCGATCGAGTCGCTCAGATCACTGACGGCCATTGTCACGCAGCAGACATTTTTATTCAACGACACCGTGAAGAACAATATCGCGTACGGCAATACGGCGCTGTCCTTCGACGAGGTGATCCGCGCAGCGCGATCGGCCTATGCGGACGAGTTCATACGGCAGCTCCCCAGGGAATATGAAACCGAAATCGGCGAGTCCGGCGTCAAGCTCTCGGGGGGACAGCGCCAGCGGATTGCGATCGCCCGCGCCCTCCTGAAGAATGCACCCGTTCTCATCCTCGATGAGGCGACCTCGTCGCTTGATACGCAGTCGGAGCGGGAGGTGCAGAAGGCGCTCGAAACGCTTATGCAGGGCAGGACAAGCTTTGTTATCGCGCACCGGCTCTCCACCATCATGAATGCCGATCGCATCATTGTGTTCAAGGACGGCAGGATTGTGGAACAGGGAAGGCATGAGGAGCTGCTCGCGCGGGGCGGGGAATATAAAAATCTTTACGAACAGCAGTTCCGCGATGAACCTCCAGCGAGGGTATTGTAATGTTCCGGGCGTCGCTCTTGTCGTTCATCGGGTGGGTCCTCCTGTCGCTCTGGAGTCGAACGGTCCGGATACGATTCGTGAACAAGGAAGTTCCCGACCGGCTTACTGCGGAGGGGAGGAACTTCATCTATGCGTTCTGGCACGGCAGACAGTTCCTCCTGTTTCAGAGCCATCGCGATACCGGCATTGTCATTCCGGCCAGCGAAAGCCGCGATGGTGAGATCCAGGCGAGGATCCTGAAGCGCTTCGGGTTCGATACGGTGCGGGGCTCGAGTAAACGGAAAGGGGACCGCGCTCTCCTTGGACTGGTAGACGGCCTGCGCAAGGGCAAAAATATCGCCCTGGCCGTAGACGGACCACGCGGCCCGATCTATGATGTGAAACAGGGGGTGGCCTACCTGGCGGGAAAGCTGAACAAGCCTATCGTGCCGGTGGCCACCAGCGCGAGACGGTATTGGATCCTTGAAAAGATCTGGGACAAATACCTGCTGCCCGTGCCCTTTACGCAGGGTATTGTCATGTATGGAGACCCGATCATCGTCAACGGAATTTCCGAGGACGAGCTCGAGGGCAAACGTAAGGAATTGGAGACAGCGCTGAACAGATTAATGGCCCAAGCGGACGGCCATTTTAAAGCCCGTTAGAGCCGTGGCTGTCATCTACGGATGTTCTGGATAAACCGATTCTTCGCTGTTGTGGAGCGGCTCGCAGCGGGCTCAATTCCGAACGTGAGGTAGCTTTATGTACGTCATATACAACCTGCTCCTGATCATAGCGACCGTGGTGCTGTCACCGGTGGTCCTGTTCAAGCTGATTACCGTACCCAAGTACCGGGGCGGTTTGACCCAGAAACTCGGCCGTCTGCGCAAGGGCGTGATGAGGGTGATCCGGGGGTCCCGGCCGATATGGGTCCACGCCGTGTCCGTCGGCGAGGTCATGGCCGCCCACCCGCTTATCCGCGAACTCAGAAAAAAATATCCCGACAGAAAGCTGATCCTCTCAACCGTGACGGTCACCGGCAATTTTACGGCGCTCCGGCGGGTCCCCGAGGCCGATGCGGTGTTCTATTTTCCCTTCGATTATCCCTGCATCGTGCGCAGGGTCATCCGCAGCATCAATCCGCAGGTCGTGCTCATAGCTGAAACGGAGCTCTGGCCGAACTTCCTGAGGGAATTGAACAAAGCGGGAATACCCTCGGCGGTGATCAACGGCAGGATCTCTCTGAACTCGCATCGGAATTACCTGAGATTTAAAAAATTGTTCGGCCAGGTGTTCGGCAACGTGACCCTCTTCTGCATGCAGTCGGAAGCAGATGCCGTCAGGATCAAGGATATCGGGGCTGATCCGGGAAAGGTGATGGTTACCGGCAACCTCAAATTCGACCAGAAGATACCCGTCACCCCGTCCATTCCGGTCGCCATCCTGCCGACGAGGAAGGTCATCACCGCGGGCAGTACCCACCGCGGGGAAGAGGTCGCGCTCCTTGAGGTCTTTTCACGTCTCAGGACCAAATTCCCCGAACTCCTGCTTATCCTTGCGCCGCGCCATCCTGAACGGTTCGACGAGGTGGAAGGTCTTATCAATAAGGCCGGCTACGAATGCCAGCGGAGGACCCGGCTTAAGGGCCCGGTCAAAGACGTATTGCTCCTGGATACCATCGGAGAGCTGAGGGCGTTCTACGCTCTCTGCGACATTGCTTTTGTGGGCGGAAGCCTCGTCAAAGTCGGAGGTCATAACCTCCTGGAGCCCGCCGCAATGAAAAAACCGGTCATATTCAGTCGTTACATGTTTAACTTTAAAGAGATATCCGAGGCCTTGATGTCTGCGGGCGGTGGAATCATGGTGAAAGATAAAGGAGAGCTTTATCTTCAACTTGACAACTTACTGTCCGACCAGGAGCTTGCAAAGCGCATCGGAGAGCGGGCATTCAGTGTTATCGAGGTGAACTCAGGGGCCGCAAAAAAAACTATTGACGCGGTAAGCAGGTTTATCGTTGCCCACTAAGTCATACTTTGAAGATTTGATGTATGGCAGGAAGAAATCGCTCTTCTGGGGGGAAGTTCTGTCCTCCTGCTCAATGCTGTACGGCATGGTGGTCCGCATACGGCGCGCGCTCTATCGGTTTCATCTTATCAGGAGCGAGAAACTTCCCTGCACGGTCATATCCGTAGGAAATCTGACGCTGGGCGGGACCGGGAAAACCCCCGCGGTCATTTACCTGGCAGCATTGCTGCTAAAGCGGCAGAAGCGTCCTGTTGTTGTCAGCAGAGGATATGGAAGAAAAGACGGGTCTGCGATTGTCGTTGTTGCCGACGGCAGATCAATCCTTGTTGATGCGCAAACCGGCGGGGACGAGCCGGTGCTGATCGCATCAAAGCTCCCCGGAACGCCTGTTGTCGTCGGTCGAAAGCGTTATCCGGCAGCGCTGGCTGCTTTACAACGATTCAACGCCGATACCGTGGTCCTTGATGACGGGTTCCAGCATATTCAACTCACGAGGACGCTTGACATTGTGCTCGTGGATGCGAACGAACCGTTTGGAAACGGGAAACTGTTCCCCGCGGGAATATTAAGGGAACCGATCACTGCGCTCAAACGGGCCCATGCCGTCCTGATTACGAGGGCGGAGAGCGGCAACGAGCTGGAACCCCTGAAAAAAATCATCCGGCAGCATACCCAGGCCCGGATCTTCACTTCACACCAGACCCCGCTCGACCTGATGGACAGCCGCACCGGAGAGGCCAAGCCTCTTTCCGCCCTGCGCGGCTCAAAGGTGCTTGCGTTTTCAGGCATTGCAAGGCCGGCGTCTTTTACCTCGCTGCTCCGGTCACTCGGCGCGGTCATTGCCGAAGAGGTTACCTACCCCGATCATTATGATTACAATAAATCCGACCTTGCAGATATATTTCAAAAAGCTGCTGATGAGAAGGCCAACATGATCATTACCACGGAAAAAGACGCGATCCGGTTAAAGAAGTTAAGGCCCGACGGCATATGGGCGCTCCGCATCGAGCTGACCGTGGTTGAGCGCGAAGCATGGGAAGCATTTCTTTTAAGGGACATATGAACAGAGCAGTATTTCTCGATAGAGACGGCACCGTGAACGTGGAAGTAGGGTACCTGAATGCCCTGGACCAACTCCAACTTATTTCCGGAGCCGGCACAGCGATCAGAAAGCTCAATGAGGCCGGTCTGAAAGTCGTCCTGGTGACGAACCAATCGGGCGTGGCCAGGGGGTATTTCCCCGAGTCCTTTGTCCACCGCACTCATGCCCTTCTTGAAAAGATGCTCGGAGAAGAGGGGGCACGGTTGGATGGGATCTATTATTGTCCGCACCACCCGAAAGCGGGCAATACGCGCTACACGATGGAGTGTGATTGTAGAAAACCCCGGACGGGATTGATCGACCAGGCGGCACGGGAACTCGCTCTTGATGTCAAGAACTCATATGTCGTGGGAGACAAATGGAGTGATATCGAACTCGGACAGAGGGCCGGAACGCATACCGTCCTGGTCAGGACCGGATATGCACACGACGATCCGGAAAATGTCAGGCCGTCTCGGGTGAACGAGCCGGACTTCACCGCGCATACGATTCTTGAGGCCGTTGACTGGATCATCGAACAGGTGGGAACAAGTACACAATGAACGTGAAGTCAAACAACATACTCGTGATACGATACCGTTTTATCGGTGATACCATCCTGACCGTGCCGTTTTTGAGAAATCTGCGTCGTGCGGAACCAACGGCGTTCATTGCATGGATGGTGGCGCCCGGATCCTCGGACGTGGTGAAGGGAATACCCTATGTGGATGAAATGATCTCCTGGGACCCGGTGACCATCCATGCCGACAGCAGGGGTACGCACCGCACCCTTGCGGCAAAAATAGAGTTCATCAGAGATCTGCGTCGTCGGGATTTTGATAAAGCCTATGTGCTGAAACGGTCCCTGTCGAGCGCCCTCATCGCATGGTTGAGCGGTGCTCCTGAGAGGATCGGCTTTGAAACCGAAGGCCGGGGGCTGTTATTGACCCGGAGAGTCCCGTATCGCCATGACCAACACGAGGTCGAAAACTTCCTTGATGTACTCAAGGCCGATGGAATAACCGTAGAAGACGACTTTCTGGAGGTTTGGACGAGCCCCGAAGAAGAAGAGAGTGCCGCGCGCATACTCACTGACGCCGGTGTCGCCGCGGGAGAACAGGGAGCGGCAATCCACCCTTTTTCCGCCGTGTCGCAACGCGGTTGGCCACTGGAAAATTTCGCCGAACTCGCTGTACGGCTGGCCCGAGAACCGTTGTATCGTCCTCTCATTCTGGGCGGCCCCGGCGATGTCGAGACATTCAATAAAGTGAAACATTTGTTCGGGGCCGGGGTCGTGGATCTTGTCGGTAAATGCGACCTGCGCAAGACGATAGCCTTATTAAAAAAATGCAGGCTCTTTGTAGGGAACGACAGCGGCATTATGCACCTTGCAGCTGCAGCGGGCACGCCTCTTGTGGCGCTCTTCGGTCCGCAGTCACCGGTTAAATTCGGTCCCTGGAGCGACCATGCGAAGGTCATCTACAAGGGGCTGCCCTGTTCTCCCTGCCGGCAGAAGTTCTTTTCGGAGTGCGAACCTTCCCCGCGTATGAGGCCGGCATGCATGGAGGCCATATCCGTGGAGGAAGTGTATCAGGAAAGCAAAAAGATTTCAGAGATATCCGGAAAACAGTAACGAGACCATATGCTTCAATCAAATAACGCAATAAAAAATATTGATCTTTCCATCATCATTATTAACTGGAATACAAAGCAGCTCTTGATGGATTGCCTCGCCTCCATTTACAAGACGGTCCGCGACATATCTTTCGAGCTTATTGTGGTGGATAATGGAAGTACGGATGGAAGCGTTGAGGCGGTTTCGGCGAAGTATCCCGGAGTCATTATCATCCTGAATTCCTCGAACCAGGGGTTTGCCAGGGCGAATAATGCAGCGATGAAAAACATGCATGGAAAATATGCGCTCCTCTTAAACAGTGACACCCTGGTAAAAGAATCATCGCTGGAAAAACTGTTCGCTTGTATGGAACAACATCCGGAATCAGGCATGTGTGGACCGCAGTTGCTCAACGCCGATGGTTCAAAGCAGAATTCAGTCGGTGAATTTCCTACCTTGGTGACGGCGTTCCTGAGTAAGACCCTGGCGCACCTGTTAGTTCCCCGAGCCCCCCAAAAGATGTCAAGAACCAAACACTCTGATTTTCAGGGGCCCCTCGCAGTGGAGTGTATCATCGGAGCCTGCATGATGGTCAGAAAGACCAGCATTGATGCCGTCGGCATGCTCGACGAAGACTATTTTTTTCTGTACGAAGAGACCGATTGGTGCCTCCGGATGCAGAAATCCGGCTGGCTTGTGTTCTACCTGCCTGATGCGGAGATCGTACACCTCGACGGTCAAAGCATGAAGAATATAAATGTTCGCGCTCGAACCGAAGCGTGGAGGTCGCGCTACCTATTCTTTAAAAAAAGTCTGAATTTGTCTCCGATGGCGTGGAAGGGTCTTCTTCTCCTGGGATTTGTCCAGAACGCGTATCATTTTATTGCTTACAGCACATTAAACCTGATAACGCTCTTTTTCTTAAAACGGTTACGGAGGCGCTGGTATCTCTTTGCCTATCTGTTGGTGTGGCATGTCAGGGGACGACCTGATGCAATGGGGATACAACGCTAATCGGGCCGGTATCCGGATTCATCATCGTACGATACGCTTGAGAGCCGAGAAGGGGATGGCGATTGATCGCCAAGAAGGACCGTATATGAGCAAGTGGAGCCGTTTTTTTTACCAGGTGCACAAGGACGCCCTTCTGTGGCTGTTCGTGTTTCTGTTCTTTTTCCTGTTCCGTTTCATCTTCATCGCCATGTTCCATGAGAGCATGCAATCATCGAGCGGGATCCGCGAGATCGTCCGGATGGCCGCACTCGGGCTGCAATATGACAGCAAATTCGCGACCCACTGGATAGTCATCCCGCTGCTCTGCTCCATCGCCGGCGCCCTCAACGGACGCGAAATTGTTGCTGAACGGGTCCGTCAGACGATGGGTTCGATTTTTGCGGTTCTGGCCGGCTCCGCCTGCATCATTTCAATTGTCTATTTCCGGGAATATCACGAGCCCTTCAATTACATAGTCTTTAATGCCTATCATGACGACACCAAGGCCATTCTCGCGACCATCTGGGCGGATTACCACCCCCTGATCAATCTTATGCTGATCGGCGCTGTCAGCGCCGCTGCCTTTGCGGTCAGACGACGAACTGTCGATCGTGGTCTGATTTCACGGGAGCGTATAGATGCCTGGACAGCGTCATCGCTCCGCCGTACGACGGCGCTCACCGTGATCGTGGTTCTGCTCGTGATCGGGGTCAAAGGAGGGGCCTTCGGCATCCCGCTCCGAGACCACAGGGACGGCGTTACGAAGGATGAGTTCTTAAATAAGGCGATTGCGAATCCTTTCATGTCGCTGCACCGTGCATATGAGGATCATCGGTGGTACTCCGGCAAGACGGGCATCGACGCATATCTGGCTGACGGCAATGTGCGCAGGGCGGCCGCGGCCGTTTTCCCTTTTGACGGGCCGCGAGGATCTCTCGACGAATACATGCGCAGGATTGCGGCAGGCGCGAAAAACGGTCCGCCGCGCCACGTCGTGCTGTTCGTCATAGAAAGCGGCGACAGCTGGCCGCTTCTTTCACAGTTCGCTCCACTCGGGCTCGCCGAGAACCTTGGGGAGTTTGCCCGGAATGGTCTTTCCGTAACGAACTTTCTCCCTTCGGGGAACTTAACCATGCAATCCTTTACCGCGGTGCTGACGGGCATCCCCTATACCACGGGTGTGGAGATAAACTATCAGGCGACCTCCCGCAGTCCCTACCCCTCGTCGTTGGCTGCGGCGTTTAGACATCTCGGGTACCGGACGCGGCTTTTCTACGGCGGTCGCCTGTCCTGGCAGCGCATCGGTGATTTTGCACGGGACCAGGGATTTGAAGAAATATACGGCAGGCCCCATGTTGAGGACGCGGTCGCGGGCGTGGAATCGACCGAGTGGGGGGTCCTGGACGTGTATCTCTATCATTTCATAGTGCAAACGATTCAGCCCGACCAGCCCAGTTTCAATGTTGTTCTGACGACCACGAACCACCCGCCTTTTGACCTTGATCTGGGGGCAAGGGGGTATCCCGTGAAAACGGTGCCGCCTGCGCTTGCATCGTTTTTTGACGGGAGTTTGGACTTGAAAACACTGGGACACCGGTGGTACTCAGATCACTGGCTCGGCGTTTTTGTGCGGGA
>JBGPIG010000107.1:0-8262 GCA_041484745.1 Nitrospirota bacterium
CGGCATCGATATTCCCGAGGTGGTGATGACCTCCATGACAGGGTGCGAGATTGCCGAGGTCTTGATAGCACGCATAAGGGAATTAAAGAGCCCCCTGTTCCGCTCCGCAAACCTCCTGCTTTCGTGCAACTCCATGCCGAATGCCTTGACGATCCTGATTCCCGATATGGTCTCATGGAGGTGGGTCGTCAGACCGCCATAATGCTCCTGCATCTGCGTGCTGGCCCGCCTGAAGCGCTTGCTGAACTTCGAAATCGCTATACCCAGAAGCGGCAAAACGACTACGGTAAAAGCGGCGAGCCGCCAGTTCTTATAGATAACATACACCGTCAGGGCCGCCATCGTAAATACGCCCTGCACGAGGCTGGAAGGCGCCTTGGTCAGCGCTCCTTGCACCAGGTTCACATCATTGATAATTCGGGAAATAAGGACCCCGGTAGGCGTTTTGGTATAAAATGAAAAAGAGAGCGAGGTGAGGTGCGCATAAAGCTGATCACGGATATCGTTTACGATTCGCTGGCCGATATATCCCATGAGGTAGTCCCGCGCGTATGCCGCGGCTCCCTTCAGGATGACGACGACCATCAATGCCGGCGGCAGGAGGAGCAGGAGCTTCATATTTTTATTCAAAAAAACGTTGTCAAGAACAGGTTGCACGAGATATGCCTGGAGAGAAATGAGCGCGCTGGTGATCCCCATGAAAAGCACAGACCAGACAAGCCTGATTCTATAGGGTGTGAGATAGGTTAAGAGCCTTTTGTAAATTTCCATAATGTCTTTTATCCCGCGCGGGCCAGAAATTCCCTGACCACCGACGCTGCCCGTGCGGACGCGCCCGCATCGCCCAGCCGCTTCCGCACTTCCGCGAGACCGTCCTGGATCAGGCTGTAATACCGGGGGTCGCCCAGTATCTTCCCCACGGCCTCTGCCATGTTCTGCGGCGTCGCGTCCTGCTGGATCAGCTCGGGTACGAGCCTTGTGCCCGCCACAATATTCACGAGGCCGACGTGCTTCAGACCGCGCACGAGTTTGGTCAGCAGATAATAGGTGGGCGCCGAAATTCGATACACGATCACCATCGGTACGCCCATCAGCGCTGTTTCGAGCGTGGCCGTACCGGATGTCACGATGGCCGCGTCTGATGCCCTGAGCACGTCATACACCCGTCCATCAACGATCCGGACCGGAACGCCTCCCTGCTCGACAAACGTACGGACAAAGTTCTGGTCAAGTGTCGGAGCGAGGGGAAGAATAAACTGCAGGTCTTGAAAACGGATTGCGAGAATCTTTGCCGCCGCAAGCATGTCCGGAAGGAGGTTGACGACCTCCGATGTTCTGCTGCCGGGCAACAGCGCAACGGTCCGTCGTGCGGCATCAAGACCCAGGATGTTTGTTGCCTGCTCATGCGTGAGGTCCGAACGAACAACGTCCGTGAGGGGATGACCGACAAACCGGACATCGACCCCCGCCTTTTCGTAAAGCGGCACTTCAAAGGGGAAAACGACGATCATGGCCTTCACCAGACGGGCAATCGTCTTGATCCTGCCGGTGCGCCATATCCATACCTGCGGGCTAATGTAGTACAGCACGGGAATGCCGAGTTTTTGCGCGGCCTTCCCGAGTTTGATGTTGAAGTCCGGAAAATCGATCAGCACGAGGAGGTCGGGACGCTCCTCCTCGAGAAACCGTTTCAGCTTCGCGAAGACCCGGCAGATGGCCCGGATATGGATCAGCACTTCCGTGATCCCCACAACCGAGATCTCGGACGCATCGGCCAGCATCCGGACCCCGGCCGCCGTCATCTGTTTGCTGCCGACACCGAACAGGGTTATCGACGGGTCCTGCTTCCGGAGTTCACGCGCAAGGTTAGCGCCGTGCAGATCGCCGGACGCCTCGCCGGACATAATCATGACTTTTTTCATACCCGTTCTTCCGACTTCCCTCTTCCGGCTTCTGTTGTAACTATTCAGGTCGGTTGCGAAGCTTAGCCGCAACAAGAGCGCGACCGCTGAGCAGAACCGTTTTGGCGATACGCTAAAGTGTCGCGGCCGAAGGGGAAGCGACGCGGAAGCCGATTAAGAGCAGTATGTCGAAAGCCCAGGCGCTCCTTGCGGCGAAGCGTAGTAACTGATCTGAATAGTTACCCTCTAATTTCACAATGCCTGCTTCACGGCTCCCGCTACGGTCCTGATCTGCTCTTCCGTCAGTTCAGGATACATAGGGAGCGATAACACCTCCTGCG
This sequence comes from Nitrospirota bacterium, assembly GCA_041484745.1. GTDB lineage: Bacteria > Nitrospirota > UBA9217 > UBA9217 > UBA9217 > JALNZF01. Next base: position 2,243 of record JBGPIG010000107.1, read on the forward strand.
CGGTCTCCTCAGCCACAGGCAGGCTGCCCGGCCTCATTCCCAGGTCCTGGTAAGCTACCTGGAGATGCAACGGCACCGGATAGTAGATCATAGATGAGGTCACGTTCCCCGAGTCCAGTTTCTTCTTTACCGAATCCCGGTCCTTGATTTTGATGGTGTACTGATGGAAGACATGCTTGGTGCCGTCCTGTTCCGACGGCGTCCGGATGCCGGGTACGGCAAGGTATTCAGCATACAGCGCCGCATTGGCCCTGCGCTTTGCATTGTATTCATCGATATGCTTGAACTTGATGCGGATGATCGCGGCCTGGATCTCGTCGAGCCTGCTGTTGAACCCGACCTCGTCATGGAAGTAGCGCACGCGGCTTCCGTGGTTCCTGAGGCTCTGCAGACGTTCGGCCAGTTTTGCCTGATCGGTGATAACCATGCCTCCGTCACCGCACCCGCCGAGATTCTTGCTCGGGAAGAAGCTGAAGCAGCCGCAATCGCCGAAGACGCCTGTCTTCTTTCCCCGGTACGCCGCGCCGAAGGACTGGGCGCAGTCTTCAATGACCCGGAGATCGTGCTTCTTCGCAATGGAGATGAGCCCGTCCATCTCCACAGACTGACCATAGAGATGCACCGGAATGATGGCCCTGGTCTTTTTGGTGACTGCGGCTTCAATCTTCGTTATGTCCATGTTGAAGGTGTCGGGACGAATATCGACGAAGACCGGCACCGCACCGATGTAGGATATCGCCTCAGCCGTGGCAATGAACGTGAACGGCGAGGTGATCACTTCGTCACCCCTCTTGATCCCCGCCGCGAGAAGCGCGAGGTGCAGGGCATCTGTCCCGGAGGCCACCGCCACGGCATACTTCACCCCATGATAGGCAGCGATCTCTTCTTCCAGCGCCTTCACGTGGGGACCCAGGATAAAATGCGTGCTCTGGATAACGCCCAAGACGGCGCTGTTTATCTCGTCTTTGATCGCTTCATACTGGATTTTCAGGTCAACCATCGGTACTGACATATATCGGAAAACCCCTCTCTACGGCACCGGGACGAAGCCGGCTATGCCTTTTTCTATATTGTCCGTGATGGTCCGGGCCAGGGCCAGGGCCCTCCTGCCCTCAATGCCCGATACGAGCGGCCGTGTCCCATTCTGCACGCTCCGGACAAAGGACGCTATTTCCTCACTCAGCGTATCGCGCCTCTCGGTCTCAATATCATGCGATACCAGTGCAGGGATGAGGTCGTCTCCTCTGCGTGAAATCACTGCCTTCTGCGACTGATAATCGGACGTATACATGCTGTTCCCGTCGAATATGCGGAGCAGACGCTGTTTTTCCTCTGAAACCCTGCTCGCGATAACATCAGCGATACAGCCATTCAGAAAGGTGATCCTCGCCGTCGCCATGTCGATCCCTCCGGTGATGATCGACGCGCCGGCAGCGCTGACCTCTCGCGGCGCCGACCCGGCAAGGTCCATCACGATATCGAGATCGTGGATCATGAGGTCAAGCACCACGTTTACGTCGGTGCACCGGACGGTGAACGGCGCGGCCCGTTCCGCAATGATATACCGCGGAGCTTTGAGCAGGGCTTTGACCCCCATGACAGCGGGGTTGAACCGCTCGATATGTCCTACTTGAAGGACCAGCCCTTTCCGGACAGCCAGTTCGATCAATGCATCGGCCTCGGCGAGCGTAACGGTTATCGGCTTCTCGATGAGGACGTGAACACCCTGCTCAAGAAACTGCTTCGCGGTGATACAATGCAAGGCCGTGGGCACGGCGATGCTCACTGCATCCACCAGGCCGATGATGAGGGCCGGGTCGGTATACGCCCGGGTATGGAGCTTACCGGCGATCAGTGCTGCCCGGGCAGGATCGGCATCCACAACCCCGACGAGTTCGGCATCCGGCATGGCTGCGTATTTCTCAGCGTGAAACCGACCGAGATATCCTACGCCTATGACCGCGACTCTGACTTTCTTCACGCGCCATCCTTCGGATTTTTTATGGCCACGATCGCAATGCCGGCCTGGTCGGCATCACGCACCACGGCTTCCCTGTCTATGAGAATGGTCTTTCCCGCTTCGAGGGCAAGACAGGATGCCTTCACCTGTATCATGGTCGTTATCGTCTGGGTTCCTACTGCGGGAAGGTCGAACCTCAGGTCCTGCTGCGGTTTGCATACTTTAACGACGACCGCGCCACGCCCGCAGAGAAGTCCGCCGCGGCGGATGGCCTCGTCAGTGCCCTCGATGGCTTCCACGGCAAGCACGGCCTGGTCTTTAACAACGACGGTCTGGCCGATATCCAGCCTGCCGATCTCTTTCGCCAACTGCCAGCCGTATTCAATATCCTGTTGCTCATCCTTTGTCGGTTGCCGCTTCGTCAAAACACCCGGTGTGGCCAAAATGCTGTCGAGATAAAGGGTCGATTCACGGACAATGATCCCCTCGGACTCAAGCTCCTCGGCAACTGCACGGAGCAGGGAGTCGTCTTTTCTGGAGACCATCCGGGCAAGCAGGGCCAGACCACGGAGGTCGGGCACGGCACCTCCGAAGAGCCGCGTCTTCTTGATGCCGCCTGCCATCAGGACGTCCCGTACTTCATGCTCCTTAAATATCTTGATGAGCTTGCCGAGCTGTCCGACCTTGATCCAGTATAATCCGTCAACCCACTGTGCGAGCTCGGGCAGGGTCTCGCCTTCGTGGGCCACGGCGATCACCTGCATCCCTTTCTGTTTTGCCGCGCGCGCGAAGACGATAGGAAAGTTTCCGTTTCCGGCTATCAAACCTATTTTCTCGATTGGTTCCGTCATGGAGCGCCTGCTGTCCGTCTTCCCGTGTTCACTATCTCGTCACCCCTCGTTTGGAGTGCCGCATAAAATCCACAAAATACTTGACTTCAGCGACATCGGGAAATTCCTCCATGACCTTCTGGAACGCCGCCTCGAGCGTCATGCCGGAGCGAAATATTATTTTGTACGCTTTCTTGAGCTTGTTGATCACCTCATCGCTGAAACCTTTGCGCTTCAGGCCGATGGTATTGAGGCCGTACAGCTGGGCCCGGTTGCCGGCGGCGCTGACATAGGGCGGGATATCCTGTACGATCGCCGACTGCCCTCCGATCATGGCATATGCCCCTATCCGCACATGCTGGTGCACACCCACGATGCCGCCGAGGATCGCAAAATCTTCGATCGTAATATGGCCGGCCAGACCGGCGGAGTTCGCCATGATGATATTGTTGCCTAATATGCAATCATGGGCGACGTGGGAGTAGGCCATTAAATAGTTCCGGTTGCCGATCTCCGTCTTCCGGTCCGCTTTCGTCGTGGCGCGATGTACGGTCGCGCACTCCCGAATAACATTATCGTCGCCGATGATCAAATACGTCTCTTCATTCTTATACCCGATATCCTGGGGCGACGTTCCGATACTCGAAAAAGAATGGATCCGGTTCCGTTCGCCGATCGTGGTCCAGCCCTCGATCAGGACGTGGGATGCGATCTTCGTGTCCCTGCCGATCGTGACGTGCTCACCGATGACCGTGTAGGGCCCGATCTCAACGCCCTCAGCGATCTGCGCCATCGGATGCACAACAGCTGTTGCATGAATGTTCACTTCCTGCTCCCGTTCCTTAGCTACTTATCCACGATCATTGCCATCATCTCCGCCTCGGTCACAACAGCGCCGTCTACCTTGGCGACGCCCTTGAAACTGTGTATGTTGCCGCGGGTCTTGATAATGTCCAGTTCGAACCGCACCTGGTCTCCCGGAACGACCTTCTTGCGGAACTTTGCCTTATCGATGCTCATGAAATAGAGGACCTTCTTCTCGGGTTCCGGGGTCGACATGAGAGCCAGCACACCGGCGGTCTGTGCCATGGCCTCGATCAGCAGGACGCCCGGCATGATCGGATGACCGGGGAAGTGACCCTGGAAAAAAGGCTCATTGATGGTCACATTCTTGATCCCGACAATACGTTTCGGCGGGTCCATCTCGAGGATCTTGTCGATCAAAAGAAACGGATACCGATGCGGCAGTAGGCTCATGATTTTAGTGATATCCAGCATTGTTCCCCCCTCTACTCTTCGGTCAAATTCGATTTCAGTTCCCGCACCTGCTGTTCAAGGTTGCTAATGAGTTTTTTCATTTCGGGCAGTTTCGGCAGCACGGCCTGGACCTTAAGCCAGTCCTTGATCGGCATCGCAAGATACCCGGCGACGACCTGTCCCGCCTCCACGTCCCGGGTAATGCCTGATCCGCCGCCGGCCATCACGCGGTCACCCACAGAGACGTGGTCCCCCACTCCCACCTGCCCGCCGAACACCACAAAGTTCCCGAGCGTACTGCTGCCTGCGATGCCGACCTGTCCCGCGATCAGGCAGTGCTCGCCGATCGTAACGTTATGCGCCACATGCACCTGGTTGTCGAGTTTTGTGCCCATTTTGATCAAAGTGTTCCCGAGCGTTGCGCGGTCGATCGAGCAGTTTGCCCCGATCTCGACATCGTCCTCGATGATCACCCCGCCGACCTGGGGTATTTTATGATGTTTTCCGTTATCGGTCACGAATCCGAACCCGTCGCTGCCGATTACCGTGCCGGAATGGATGATCACACGCTTCCCGATGGCGATTGAGTGGCCGATGCTGACGTTCGGATAGACGATAGAGTCATCATCGACGATCGAGCGACTGCCGATATAAACCCCCGGATAAAGCGTGACACGATTGCCGATCCTGGCTTCGTCGGCAAGAACGACATAGGGGTGGATAGAGCAGTCGGTTCCGACCGTGACCGTGCTCTCGATGGCCGCCTTGTCGCTGATTCCCGTCGGGCTGCAAGGCTTGACATAGAATAGTTCGATCGCACGCGCGAAAGCCAGGCGGGGATTCTTCACCCGGAGAAGCGGCAGGCGCAAATCCGGTGTGTCCAAGGACACGAGAGCCGCTGATGCGCGCGAGTGCTCGAGGTCTGTGAGATGCTTCTTCCCCGTAATAAACGTGAGGTGACCCTCACCCGCTTCATGGACACCCGCTGCACCGATGATCTCAATGTCACCGGAACCGCTCGGTTCCGCGCCGAGTATGTCAGCCAGTTCTTTTAGTTTCATACTTTTCATCACGGCATTCTGAAGCGATGGCCCTTCCCCATTGCCCGGCGCATCAATTAAGATCAACCAAGACCGCTACTTCTTAACCTCTTCCTTTTTTGCCTCTTCCTTCTTGTCCAATTCCGCAACGACCTTATCGGTCAGGTCCATGTCTTCGTCCGCGTACAGGATCGCCGGGACCTCGGCCTTTGAGAGAATGTTGATGGTCTTATTCAGGACCAACGAGACCTTCTCCCGTTTGGCGATATCCTTGAGCACGATCATCATCTGCTGGTTGAACTCGTTTGACAATTCCTCGTTCTTCTTCCCGATTTCTCCGCTGAATTCCTCGCGTTTCTTCTGGAACTCGCTGATCTTCCGGTTGACGGTGTCCTCTTTTTCCTTCTGCGCCTTCTCGTTGAGCAGCTTGGCCTGTTTCTGCTTGTTGTATTCGTCCTGGAGTTTCTGAATCTCATCGGCGTCCAGGTCCAGGATCTTCTTACGGCTTTCATAATATTCGCGCACGATGCCCTGATATTTCTTGCCCAGTTTGGCCTTATCGAAGACCGTCTGGGTGTCGACATAGGCGATCTTGCCGCCCGCCGCCATGGCCGTCGTGGTGAACACCATCATAAGTGCGCTCAACAGTAGAATTTTTTTCATCATCATTCCTCCTTCAGTAAGTAAGTATGCATGGATGCCCTCTGGGGCCAGTGTTGTGGTTAAACCGATACTAATAAATCAGATTCTAATCAAAACGGCAAAAAATTTTCTCGCAAAGAGAGGCCAATCGATTCGTTTTTTAAACCCAAGACTTAAAGGTTTTATTGGCGTCCTTTGCGGAAGTGCTAAGTGGCCGCTTTTCTTTCATATGCCATTGCGAGAGACGCCTTTAGCTTTAATCTTTTGGTTCCAGCTTGTCCGGGTTAGGTC
>JBGPIG010000108.1:0-8250 GCA_041484745.1 Nitrospirota bacterium
ATCGACATGAGCCGCTACCCGCTTGATCAGATCGACCGTATGGCAAGGGGCAACCGGAAGATCGGACTCGGTGTTATGGGTTTCGCGGACATGCTGGTCCGGCTCAGGATCCCTTACGATTCTGACGTTGCAGTCCAGACCGGCGAACAAATCATGACGTATATCGAACAAATAGGATGGGGAGCCTCCGAAGAGCTCGCCAGGGAACGGGGTGTATTTCCCAATTTCGCGGGGAGTAAATACGATCACGAAGAAGGCCCGAGACTCAGGAACGCGACGGTGACGACCGTCGCACCGACAGGCACCCTTTCCATTATCGCAGGCTGTTCGAGCGGGATCGAACCCCTTTTTGCGCTGTCGTTTACACGTCATGTGCTCGGTGACGTGGAACTCCCCGAAGTGAACACCTCGTTCCTCGAAATCGCAAAGAAGCGCGGTTTCTACAGCGATCAGCTGCTCATGCGCGTTACTGCCGGAGAATCCATCCAGCGGATGAATGAAGTGCCGCATGACGTGAAGCGATTGTTTGCGACCGCTTTTGATGTCGCTCCAGAATGGCATGTGCGCATGCAGGCCGCGTTCCAGCGACATACGGACAACGCCGTATCCAAGACCATCAACTTTCCGCCCCAGGCAACGAAGGAGGATGTGAGGGGCGCCTTCCTCCTCGCATTCAGCGAAGGGGTGAAGGGCATCACGATCTTCCGGAGCGGGAGCAAGAGTTCACAGGTGCTCACCTGCGCCGACCCGCTGTATTGCTGAAAGATCATCCCCCCTGTGAACGATTGCAGGCCGAAATCTCGGTTGGGACGTCCAAACCCATCGATGGGGATGCGTGATGCCTTGGTGAGAGACGATCACATTCCCATACCGACCTCTCCTCTCCGGCTTGACATCACATCCTCCCGTGATATGCTTTAATACAAGAGCGCGGGGCCTATCGTACAACAATGTGCTTCGTCGTTCGTCTTCGGCAAAGTCAATCTGATAACGTCGGCTATGGTCTGAGGGAACACGATCTATGAGGATTGTCATCGGTGCTGATCACGGGGGGGTCCATTTGAAAACCATTCTCGCGGAGTATGCGGACAAGGCGGGACATGCCGTGCAGGATATCGGAACGTACGGCCCCGAGGCTGTTGATTATCCCGATTACGCCCTGGCCGTAGTGAAGGCGATTCTGGACCGGAGCGCGGAACGCGGGATCCTGATTTGCGGCAGCGGGGTAGGTGCCTGTGTGGCTGCGAACAAAGCGCCGGGAATGCGCGCGGCGATCTGTCATGATACGTTCTCCGCACATCAGGGCGTGGAGGACGACGATATGAATGTCCTTTGCCTTGGGGCGCGGGTGGTGGGCCCCGAACTAGCCAAAGATATCGTCCGTGTTTTTTTATCGGCGCAGTTCTCCGGGGCCGAACGCCATGTGAGGCGTCTGGGAAAGGTGACGACGATCGAGAGGGAATTTATGAAAGACATAAAATGAAAAAAATTGACGTGTCAAGGCCGGAGTCGTGAACGAGCTCCTGAAAGATCATTATCCCCGCTCCAATCTTGGCCGGACTGGTGAGACTGGAACACGGCGTTATCATCTGGTTCATCGACAGGGAAGCAGCGGGGCAGGTGGGAAGCACGGTTCGAAGGGAATGTGAGATGGCGGGATCGAGTTGCTTGGTCTTTATTTGCGATATCAGTGCACAATCGTAGTCTCTGTCTAACGAATCAGATTATATATTCAACATGACAGGAAAAGGTCCGTTATGAAGATACTGGTCACCGGCGGTACTGGTTTTATCGGCAGCAAAGTTGTCGATCTCCTTGTGGAGAACGGCCACAGCGTGCGCCTCTACTCACGGCACCCGGGGCTTCCCGAACGGCTTGCGGGTAAGGATGTTTCCCTCTTTTCCGGGGACCTCCGGGAGCCCGACTCTCTCCTCGACGCCATGGCCGGAATGGATCGCTTCTATCACATCGGTGAACTCAAGAACACCACGCCCCGCGCCGCGGAAAAGAACGTTCAACTCGTCGAACGGATCATCGATCATCTCGGGAAGTCCGGCATCAAACGGCTGATATTTGTCAGTTCGTTGACCGTTGCGGGGATACCGTCGCGAACACCGGCCACGGAAGAGACCGCGCCGGCGGTCGTGCTCGAGGACCACTATACGAGGTACAAGCTGCGATGCGAGAACCTTCTCGCTGAGGAGGTGTCCGGCGCTGAGTTCGTGGTGGTTCGTCCTGGTGTGGTCTACGGATCTGGCTCACGGCACCTCGGCGGCCTGATCACAGCGATCGAAAGGTTCGGCCCGATCGGCTTCCCCTTCATCGGGAAGGGCGGGGCTGTAGCGCCGCTCATTCATGTACAGGACCTCGCGCGGGCCCTTTACCGCGCGGGCATCGAGCCGGGCGCCGCGAACAGGATTTTCAACCTTTCCGACGGTCTCGGTCATACCTGGTCTGATTTTTTTTCGGCCATAGCGGCTTCATGCGGCACGAAGTTCAGGATCATCCCGCTGCCCTCGTTCGCGCTGCACGTCCCGGCGAGGTTCTTCGACCTTATGGGCGGCCTGTTCAATATCAAGCTGAGTTTGGACAATTACGTGCGGTATGCTACAGCAGATCTCTTGTTCGACACAGCACAGGCCAGGCAGATCCTGAACTGGGCACCTGAGTTCGATCTGTCAAAGGGCGTTGAAGAGATGGTCCGGGGTCACCGGAAGGAACGACCGTGACCGGAAAGGCTGGTGGACTGCGATGAACGCAATGGAAACGATCCTTACCCGGCGGAGCATACGCCAATATACGCCGAAACCGGTGTCGCGGGAGGTGCTCCACGAGATATTAGCGGCCGCGATGAGCGCCCCGTCTGCGGGGAACGAACGGCCCTGGCACTTCATCGTTCTGACCGATCGGTCGCTGCTCGACGAGATCCCGAAATTCCATCCCTACTCCGCAATGCTGAAGCAGGCAGGGGTGGCCATCCTCGTGTGTGGAGACGTGATGCTCGAAAAGCACAAGGGATACTGGGTGCTCGACTGCGCCGCGGCAACGGAGAACATGCTGCTCGCGGCACATGCCAAGGGGCTCGGCGCGGTATGGTGCGGGGTTTATCCCACCGAGGATCGGGTCGCTCATCTTCAGAGACTTTTACACTTGCCGGAGAATGTAGTGCCCTTTTCACTCATTCCGCTCGGCTTCCCGGGTGAGGTGAGACAGGCTCCGGACCGGTTCGACGGCTCGCGGGTGCACGACAACAAGTGGTAAGTCAGGGTAGTGACAGCTGTTTCCCGCGCGCACCGCGGAAAGTCCGCTCGTCGTCGCCGGAACTGATTATGCGCGAGAGCCTGATTTTTTGTGCTCAGAATAGTATGATTTTATCCGCCTCCGGAGTGCCGCGAGCTGCGCTCGTAACCCCTTTCCCGTTGACAACATTTTGGTTGTGTGCTATCTTTATTTCGCGCCATTTTCGGCGATCTTTTTAACATCGTACTCATTAAGGAGGATGACATGAAGAACAGAAGTGTTTCTTTGCTGGGCATCATTGTGTTGATCAGTTTATTTGCTCTTTGGGGTTGCCCAAAGAAGGCGGAAGTAACTGCCGCGCCGGAGACCTCCAAGGAAGCGGCGGATGCGTCCGCGAAAGAACAGGCGAAGGCCGACGCTGATGCAAAAGCGAAGGCCGAGGCTGAGGCAAAAGCAAAGACAGAGGCTGATGCGAAGGCAAAAGCCGACGCTGATGCGAAGGCCGAGGCTGAGGCAAAAGAGCGTGCAGCGGCCGCTGCATCCGGATTGCAGCCGGTCTATTTTGACTTCGACAAGTCCTTTGTTCGCGATGATGCAAAGCCCACCATGAAGGCAAACGCTGACTGGCTCAAGGCTCATCCCAAGGCAAAGGTCAGGATCGAAGGTAACTGCGACGAGCGTGGAACCAAGGAGTACAACCAGGCACTCGGCCAGCGCCGCGCAACGAGCGCCAAGAAGTATCTCACCGATCTGGGCATTTCAGCCAAGCGTATTTCCCTGATCAGCTATGGCAAGGAAAAACCGGTTTGCAGCGAGGCGAACGAGAGCTGCATGCAAAAGAACCGGAGAGATGATCTGGTGGCGGTGACGGAGTAGTTTCGTTGGACCGCTCGACACGGAGTGGGGGGATCGGTGATCTGCTTTTCAGACGTTGCCACCCCCTTTCTCCGTTTCCCCGCGTCTCAGCTTCTGGTTCGTTAACTTTGCATAAGGTGCCCGTGAAAAGTAAAATATCTTCCAATGCCCTCATCATCATCTGTTGCTGTTTTCTTTTGGTCGCCTGCGCCCCTCAGGCAGAGCTTGTCAAGACCAGGACCGAGATGACCGACGTGCGCGAGGACACGAAAGCCACCAAAGCGCGCGTGTCGGAACTGCAGAAGCGTCTCGACCAGGACATCCAGAAGCGCCTTGAGGGACTCGATAAACGCCTCGAGGGACTCGATGCGAACGTCAAGGGAACGGCGGACGTGCAGAAGGTGATGGCCGATTACGGCGCCAAGTCCGACCAGCTGGCCACGGATATCCAGCTGCTCCATGGAAAGCTTGAAGAGAACAATTTCCGCATCGCCGAGCTTGCGCAGAAGCTCGATGACAAGAGCGTTAAAATAGCGGAGCTCTTCGCGCGGATCGATGAGCTCGAAGCCAAAATGAAACACGCGGGTGCCGGGACAACGACGGTTTCAACAGGGCAGAGCGGGACAGCGACGGAGATCGACAAAAAGGCCGCCCCGAAAACCATCGAACCTTCCGAGGCATACCGTCAGGCGAAGGGCGATTTTGACAAGGGAAGTTTCGACCTTGCGCTCGCCGGATTTCAGAATTACATTGCCCAGTTCCCGGACACCAGCCTGGCAGCCAGCGCCCAGTACTGGATCGGCGAGTGCTTCTCCGCGAAGAAGGAATACAGCAAGGCAATTGATGCCTTTGGAAAAGTCATCAAGACCTATCCCAAGAGCGAAAAGGTGCCTGGTGCGAAGCTCAAGATCGGTCTTACCTATCTGAGCGATAAGAATAACGCAAAAGCAAAAGAATATTTGAATAAAGTAATCAAGGAACATCCCGGCACAAACGAGGCCGAGATTGCGAAAGACCGGCTCCGCAAGATCGGACCATAGCATTGTATCTGTTGGTTCATGCCGTGCCCTTTCACTCCAATCCGTCCAATCCCTGCCCGCGTCACTTTTCCGTTTATGCTATTATCACTGTAGTGAATGCTACATCCCCTGTGGCAGATGGTCCAATTCACCTTTTTCGACCAACGATGTAATGTTTGTAACAGTCCGAATTGCTGGGTGAAATATCCATTGGCCATTCTGGCATATGCATTGCATTATTGCATAATCATAGAGGAGAATGCACGATAGATGATATAATTTCGTATTGATCGCTGCGTTCGGATTGGTAAGGAACATGTTCCTGTATCGAGTTCATAAAATCCATTCGGAAAGGGGTTTACGTTCTATGAAAAGGTTCTCTCTTGTAACAGTGGCTGTCATCATGACGCTCATGCTGGCGGTCGGGATATCATGGGGATATGAAGTGCAAAAGACAGCGGCCGGGTTGACCATCACGCTTTCGGCCGGCAGTTATCCGCTGGTGAAGGGTGATAATGAGCTGAGTGTGAAAGTCATTGATGGGTCGGGCAAGGCAGTGACGGATGCGAAGGTTACTATGCGTTTCTTCATGCCGGCCATGCCGGGCATGGCTCCTATGTCGTCGACAATGCAGGCGCTTCTCAAGAGTGATATTTACCGGTTTACCGCGAATGTTGCCATGGAGGGTACGTGGAAGGCCGAAGTGTCTGTGGTACGACCGGGGAAATCCCCGCTAACTACCACGTTTAACCTCGACTCTCGGTAGACGAAAGAGACTATGTACGCAGTATAAGGATCTCCTGTTGGACAGGGCGCAGTGCGTAGTCACGAGCGCCCTTTTTTTGTGCTATCATTTTTGTTAGTGTATGAAAACATGCGGCATATTCATGATATAATGCAGGGCAGTCTGCTCCGGTATTCTGATCATTTTTAATTCGTTGATTACCCGGTGTGTATTTTCTTTGGTTCGCACCGTGCACCGCAACTGCCGAGGGGGGGGTAATGCGTACAATTCTTATGAGTTTTCTATTGATGATGTGTATCCTGCCTCCCGCCCACGCATGGGCAGATGACGGCGTAGTAACGCTGAAGGACCTGGAGCAGGAGGCGCTAAAGAACAATCCTGGGATCCTCATGTCGGATAAGAAGGCGGAGGCTGCGGACGAGAAAAAGTCCCTTGCAGCGGCCATGCCCGATCCTCTGATCGGTTACATGGTCCAGAACGTCGGGGCGCCGGTCACCTGGAGCGTGGGCAAGGAGGATATGAGCATGCAGGGCATCGTCTTCTCCCAGGAGATCCCGTTCCCCGGAAAGCTTTCGACCATGGGCCGGGCCGCGGGAAAGATGGCGGAACGTGAGCGGGAAAATGCGAGAGAGACGCAGCTCAGGGTGCTTGCGGAACTCCGCAATGCCTACTATGATTATTATCTTGCCTACCGATCCTCGGAGATCCTTACCCGCACCAAGGACGTGATGAAGAGCTTTCAGCGGATCGCCGAGACGCGGTACGGGACCGGGCAGGGAATGCAGCAGGACGTCCTCCGCGCCCAACTCGAGGTCTCGATGATCCTGGACAGGCTGGCCGAGGAAGAGCGGAAGAAGGAGACGCTGGCGGCCATGATCAACAGCCTCGTCGGCCGTAATCCCCTGGCGCCCCTGGGCAGGCCCGCCGAGCTCTCCCCGATCTCCCTGGAAAAAAGTGTGGAAGACCTTGCTGCCATGGCAGAGGCCCATTCGCCGCTGCTTATGGGAAAACAACGAATGGTGGAACAGAGCGAGTTCGAAGTATCTTCGCGGAAAAAAGAGTTCCTGCCTGACATGATCTTGTCCGGCGGATGGTTCACGCGGGGTGACAAAACGGACGTGTGGCAGGCGAGCGTCATGTTCAAGGTGCCGCTTTACTTCTGGAACAAGTCCACGGGGGTGAAGGCCGCCAATGCGGAACTGCATTCGTCCCGTTACGATTACAACGCGTCAAAACTTACTGTCCTGGCGCGGGTGCGGGACCTCTATGCCGCAGCCAAGACCACGGAGCACCATCTGCATCTGTATACTACGGGCATCATTCCGCAGGCGAGCCTCGCTCTCCAGTCCACCACGTCGAATTACCAGGTGGGAAAGACCGATTTCATGTCCCTCCTGGACAGCCAGAACCTTTTGCTCAAGTACCAGCTCATGGAGCAGGAAGAAGTGGTGAATCTGCATAAAACTCTTTCCATGATCGGTGAAATGACGGGCGCAGGAGAAATGTAAAATGCAAAATAAAAAATGTACTATGGGTACTGCAGAATCGAGGTCACCGCTGACGGTGCGCTTTGCACGATGCGCTCTGCACGGTGCACTCGTTCTGGTGCAATTGAGCGCGCTTGGGACGGCGGCACTGGCCCAGGAACAGGCCGCACCAACCATAACCATCTCGGCTGAAAAGCTTCAACTTATCGGGGTTCGGACCGCTACGGCTGAGTTCCGTTCGCTGGACAAACAGATCCGGACCGTTGGCAAGGTTGAGGTAGACGAAACCCGGCTCGCCTTTGTAAACACCAAGGTGGCGGGGTGGGTGAAAAAACTGTTTATTGATTATACAGGGAAGGAAGTGAAGAAGGGACAGCCGCTCCTTTCTCTCTACAGCCCCGACCTTGTTACCGCCCAGGAGGAATACCTCCTGGCCCTCCGGTCCCTGGCCACGGGTTCAGGAGGCATTGCGGAGGTCCAGGCATCCCAACAATCGTTGCTCGATTCGGCGAAGCGGAGGCTGCTCCTGTGGGACATTGACGACGAGCAGATCGCTGCGCTCGAAAAGACGGGCAAGCCCCAGACCGAGATGACCATCAACGCGCCGCTGAGCGGCATTGTGCTCGAAAAAATGGTGCTTGATGGAGCCTACATGGTTCCCGGGATGAACCTGTACAAGATCGCGGACCTGTCAGCGGTCTGGATCATCGCGGACGTATATGAATACGAGGTCCCGCTCGTGAAAGTCGGCCAGCAGGTCCGGGTGACCCTTCCGTATGCAACGAACGCGGCGCTCCATGCCGAGGTGAGCTATATCAACCCGGTGCTCGATCCCGTGACAAGAACGGTCAAGGTGCGCATTGCGGTGAACAATCCGGGGCTGCTGCTTAAGCCGGACATGTTC
>JBGPIG010000109.1:0-8208 GCA_041484745.1 Nitrospirota bacterium
AACAGGGAGGTACGGATGAAAAAGATACTGGTTGTCGACGACGAGGCGAATATCCGGGAGCTCTACAAGGAAGAGCTGGAAGAGTTGGGCCATACGGTGACGACGGTCGCTGACGGCATCGAAGCGCTCGCGCTGTTAAACTCGGTGAAGTTCGATCTCGTCACGCTGGACATGCGCATGCCCGACATGGACGGCATTGAGACGCTGCGCAAGATGAAAGAAAAGGACAGCACCTTGCCGGTCATCATCTGCACGGCCTATGAGGAGTACAAGCACGACTTCGGGAGCTGGTGTTCTGATGCCTACGTGGTCAAATCCGCGGACATGTCGCAGCTCCTCGACATGGTGAAGAAGATCCTCGGGTGAACGAGCAGGCGGAAGTAGTCATCGAAAAGCTTGTGCACGGCGGCAGCGGCCTGGCAAGGCTCGGAACGGGACAGGCGATCTTCGTGCCCCGCGTACTGCCGGGCGAGCGGGTCATCGTCTCGATCAGGAGAAAGCGAAAAGGGGTCCTCGAAGCCGAACTCGTCAAGGTCATCACGCCTTCACCTGACCGCATTGCCCCGCCCTGCGACGGTGAGAAGCAGTGCACCGGCGCAACGTGGCCGCACATCGCCTATCCGGCGCAGCTTCGCTACAAGCTGGAGATTTTGCTGGACACCCTCAGGAGGATCGGCGGAATCGAACCCGCTCGGCCCCTCCCGGTCATCCCCTCCCCGCGCAAAGACCACTACCGCTTACGAACGCAGTTCACTGTGCGGCTCAAGGACGGCAGACAGCAAATCGGTTTTTTTCGCCAGGGCTCGTACGAACTCATCGAGGTGGAAAATGCGTTTCTCATTCACCCGATCATCGACAAGACCCTGAGTGCCATTCGTTCCTTAGCGGACCAGCTTCCCTCTCTCTCGGAGATACACATCAACGCATCGTCGTCAGAAGAAGTGCACCTCCTGTTTTTCAGCGAACGGGATGCATACCCCGCGATGGACCCATTTTTCTCGAATCTCGTGAACATAGCGCCGGCAGTGATCGGCATAACCGGATTCAGCAACCGCAAAAAGGTCTTCACCCTTGGCAGGAATCAACTCTCGCTCGAAATGGAAGGTATGACGCTTCGGGCCACAGAAGGCAATTTTTTTCAGGTCAATTGGGAGCAGAACGGAAATATGGTGAAGACGGTCCTGGACTTTACCGCGCTTACCGGAAGTGAGACCGTGCTCGACCTCTACTGCGGCATAGGAAACTTCACCTTGCCGCTCGCGAAAAGAGCGCACAGGGTCATCGGGATCGAATCCGGCTTTTCGGCGATCGAAAACGCCAAAGAGAACGCGGAATTGAATAGAATTTCGAATGTCGAATTTATTGCCGATGATCTGCAAAAGGGGCTGAAGACCCTGATCCAGAGAAAGATGCGCGCTGAGGTAATCGTGCTCGACCCGCCGCGCGCCGGGGCAACGCTCAAGACGCTGGAGCGCGTACTCGCTTTTGTCCCGCAAAAGATCGTCTATATCTCCTGTAATCCCTCGACGCTGGCGCGGGACCTGAAATTCTTTCACCTCTTCGGATTCCGACTGGACCGGCTCCAGCCCGTGGACATGTTCCCCTATACCTATCATATTGAGTGCGTTGCGGAGATGGTGAGAACCGAATAAGAGGCGGAGGACGCGGTCATGAACAAGTTTATTTCCCTGATGCATCGAACAACCTTAACGCACAGGGTCCGGCACGTACCTGGATATCTTCTCTTGTTTCTGCTGTCTGTTCTGGTCTCCGGGTGCGGAATATTTTCCGGGGGTTCGCCGCAGGAGGAAAAGTACACGCTGCAATACTCATCGCCGACGTTCGAGGGTCTTCCCCGCCTGGGTGCGATGCTTAAGGTCGACCGATTTGTTATTGCCGAGCGATTCAGGACCAAGGACATGGCGTCCAGCCCGACGGCCTTTACACGCGAAGTGTATAGCTCCGCCGGATGGGACGCGAGTCCGAAAGTGATGGTCACGGACCTGCTGCTCCGCGATTTCAGGAACTCCGGTCTCTATCACGCGGTTTTCTCTCACCGCGACGATGGAGAGGCGCGCTTTATTCTGCAGGGAAGTGTGGATGAGTTCCTCGAAGTTGACGATCCTGATGGTCCGAAGGCCGTTATGACCCTGACTGTTACGCTCCTGTATTCGGCGCAAAAAGAACCGGGCAGAAGGGTGCTGTTCCAAAAAAGCTATCGCGCTCTGGACCCGATGGAAAGTAAAACATCGCAGTCGCTTGCCAGGGGTATGAGTGCAATCCTGGAACAGCTGTCAAAACAAATTCAGATGGACGTCTATAACGCCGTCAAGAATCCGGGTCCCGCCTGATCGCTGCGGTTGACAAGAGTGCCTGCCCGATACAAATTCTGTGTTGTCGTACGACGAATATCTTCGCCAGGCGGGCGGCCATGCATGACCCCGTTCCCGCAAGAGGAATAATCAGCCGGAACTCCAAATAACTGCTTTTGAAAAACCCTGCCGGACATCGTGGATCTTAATATTGCAGTATCTGATGCCACAAAGGATTCAGGCAACCTTGCAGAGTTGCACAGTTATGCTATAATGAAATCATAGACCTGTGCACGATCTGCTGACTGCACGCGCTTAACGGTTTGGAAGGAGGAATACTCAAATGAAAACACAGTGGAAAATGTTGCTTATAACGCTCATCATCGGGGTCCCGGCCTTTCTCTTGGGACCCATACTCTGGTCGCCGTCCCCCGAAGTCCTGCCGACACCGGCGCAGATGCCTTATCTGATCGTGCTGTCCGCGATCGAAGCTTTGACCTTCGGGTTCGGCGTCGCGTTCACCATCTTTGGGTGGCCCCTGGTGCGACAGGTGGCGAGAGGGGCTGAAAAAACTGCCGGCATAATGTATGGTTCGCTGGCATGGCTTCTCGTCTCCTGGTGGCCCCATGATAATCTTCACATTCACAATGCGCTGAATATCAACGGGCTGATCGCCATCGACTACTCGTTTCACCTTACGGTAATCGTCGCAGGACTGGCCCTGGCATATTCATTCTTCGCACTTTTCAAACCGGCGACCGAAAAGATGGAGACGCGCGCGGAATGTCCGGCGGATCAGCCAAATTGTCATCTGACGTCGGTTCATCCATGAACGTTCGTGAGAACATCATTCCGTCGGACCTTGCAACAGTATATGGGGTACTCGATCATCCGACCCTCGATCACGCAAAAAGCCGGCACCGTGATGACGTTGCCGGCTTTTTGTTTACTCATCAACCCGTTCGATAACGCAATACTTTGACCTGCTGCAAAATGAAGGTTCGTACAGGTATATCAGGGCCTGACGCCGCTGCTTAAGATGTTTTCACTTTCTGTCGGATAAAGTGGGCTATGAGCTCCGGCAGCTCTTCATCGTGCTTCAGGCCGCCGAATTTTGCACGAGTAAGATCGGTCCGCTTCAAACGGACCTGGCGGATATCGGCATTCGTGAGATCGGCCGCCGTCAGCGTCGCATCGAGGATGTCCGCTTCCCGCAGATCAGCGGAGGAAAGGTTGACGTTGCTGAGGTCCGTGCCGTGGAGGTTCGCGCCGCGCAGATCGCACCCGGAGAGATCCGCGCCGATCAGGCTCGCGCTCCGTGCGTGGATCTTCACCATGGCCGCCCCGCTGCACCGGATCATCGCCCCATCTACCATCTGGATATTGGCCCGGGTGAGATCGGCCCTCTCAAAGACGGCGCAGGAGATCTTCGAGTTCGTGAAATCCGCTTCCGTGAGGGTGGCTTCCGTAAAATCGGCCCCGACGAAGCTGGAAAAAGTAAGGTCTGCCTTGTCGAGATGCGCTTTTGTGAACAAGCAGCCGGTAAAGTTCGAGCTGCCCAGGTTGCAGCCCGAGAGGTCGGCATTCCTGAAACTCGACCCGCTCAGGTTGGCGCTCGACAGGTCCGCGCCTTTGAGGTCCGATCCGTCGAAAGACATGCCGAGCAGCTCCACCCCCCTCAGGTTCAGACCGGAAAGGTCGGAGTGAGATGCATCGCCGCTCGTCGAGGCCAGCGCCAATACAGTATTTTTTGAAAGTCGTTCCATGTGTCCTATCCCGGCGACCCTATTGTTTCCCGCTCAAACGTGCGACACGGGCGTAATCAACGATACCCGCTGCGAGGATAGCATGGAACCGGGGACCAAGTCCAGTTCAGAGTGCGGTTCAGAGTGTAAAACGCTCAAGGAATAATTATTCATTTACATACACCCCCGCTTTTGATACTATTGCCGCCACTCATCCGGTATCCTCACACAAGAAGGAATCATATGTCATCAATGCACATCTCAATCATCGCACGCGAGCTGTCCCTGACCGAAAAGCAGGTCTTTTCGTGCGCTGCCCTGCTCGATGAAGGCGCGACCGTCCCTTTCATCGCGCGGTACCGGAAAGAAGCAACCGGGTCTCTGGACGAGGTTGCGGTTACGTCCATCCGGGACCGGCTGGGACAGCTGCGCGAACTCGACAAACGACGGGAGGCGATACTCAAATCCCTCGAAGAGACGGGAAAGCTTACGGATGAGCTGAAGTCAAAGATCGGGGCTGCTGAGACACTGGCTGTCCTTGAGGACATCTACCTTCCGTATCGGCCGAAGCGGCGCACGAAAGCGGCGATTGCACGGGACAAGGGGCTCGAACCCCTGGCACAGCGGTTGATCTCTCAGGAGATCGGCATCGATCCGGCCGCGGAAGCAGCCGCGTTCGTCGACACAGAGAGGGGTGTAGAGAACGCCGATAACGCGCTTGCGGGAGCCCGCGACATCATCGCCGAATGGGTGAACGAAGACCGGCAGGCGCGCGCAAAGATGCGCGAGTTGTATAGGTCAAAAGGCCGGTTTAAGACCAGGGTATTGACCGGCAAGGAGGAAGAGGGGATCAAATATAAGGACTATTTCGACTGGCAGGAGCCGATTATCGCGGCTCCGTCCCACCGGGTCCTTGCCATGCGGCGGGGAGAGAAGGAGGGCTTTTTGATTCTTCGGGCCAACCCGCCGGAGGAAGAGGCGCTTTCGCTGCTTGAAGCGCTCTTCGTGAAGGGCAGTGGGCCGGCATCCGAGCAGGTGAAACTCGCGGTCCACGACGGATATAAGAGACTCCTGTCCCTGTCCATGGAGACCGAGGTCCGTGTCGCTGCGAAGGAACGGGCGGATGCCGAGGCGATACGCATTTTCGCCGAGAACCTTCGCCAGCTCCTGCTCGCGCCGCCGCTCGGCGGGAAAAACATTCTGGCCATCGACCCCGGTTTCCGGACCGGGTGCAAGGTCGTCTGCTTAGACCCGCAGGGAAAGCTCATCCAGAATGACGTCGTCTATCCGCATGTTACCGGGAAGGGCATTGGCGAAGCGGGTTCAAAAATCATGGGCCTCTGTAAAAAATACGGGATAGAAGCGATTGCGATCGGCAACGGCACCGCGGGCCGGGAAACGGAGGCCTTCGTGAAGCAGCTCGGCCTTCCCTCAGCGATCCAGGTCGTGATGGTGAATGAGAGCGGCGCATCGATCTATTCCGCGTCTGAAACGGCGCGCGAGGAATTCCCGGACTATGATCTTACCGTGCGCGGGGCTGTTTCGATCGGCCGAAGACTGATGGACCCTCTTTCCGAGCTCGTCAAGATCGATCCGAAATCGATCGGCGTGGGTCAGTATCAGCACGATGTGGACCAGGCCGCCCTCAAGCGGAGCCTTGACGACACGGTCGTCACCTGCGTGAACCGTGTGGGGGTGGAGGTCAATACAGCGAGCAAGGAATTGCTCACGTACGTTTCGGGCCTCGGACCCCAACTCGCCGGCAGGATCATCGAGTACCGGAACGGAAACGGTCCGTTCCATTCACGCGAAGAATTGAAACAGGTGCCGAAACTCGGGCCGAAGACCTTCGAGCAGGCGGCCGGATTCCTCCGCATTCGGGACGAGGACAACCCGCTCGATGCAAGTGCGGTCCATCCGGAAAGCTATCACGTCGTTGCCGCCATGGCGAAGGACCTCGGCTGTTCCGTTCCCGATCTCATCCGAACTAAAGAACTGAGAACGAAGATAGAGCTCAAGCGATATGAAACGGATACCATCGGCATGCCGACGCTTCAGGATATCATGGAAGAACTTGCAAAACCGGGCCGCGATCCGCGCGAGAAATTCGAGGCTTTCAGCTTCGCCGCGGGCATCGCAAAGATTGAAGATGTGAAACCGGGAATGAAGCTGCCTGGAGTTGTAACGAATGTCACGGCCTTCGGCGCTTTTATCGATATCGGTGTGCACCAGGACGGCCTCGCGCATGTCAGCCAGCTTTCGGACAAGTACATCAAGGACCCGAACGAAGCGGTCAAGGTCCATCAGAAGGTGACGGCAACTGTGCTCGAAGTCGATGTTCCGCGAAAGAGGATATCGCTTTCGTTGAAAAAGAGTCCCCCGCAGGGGGGACAAGAACGACAGTCGGGGCGGGACCCGCAGGCGGATTTGAGTTCGTTGCAAAAAGCCTTTCGTAAGAATAGGACGTAAAACTTCATAGGCGCCCTGTATATGACTATCAGGTCTTATCTCTCGACATTCATCTTGCTGAACGTCCGTATCATTTGAGACAGGTTCTCAGCAGGGGCTGCGACGGGGTAAAAAAGAAATGGGTGAATGTCAGGGGTATTGCTCAGGAGCTGTGAGAAAAGGGTATTTTCATGCCTTAATGTTGATGATTTTCTAAGAAGTCGTCATACCGGCTAAAGCGAGTATCCAGAAGGAAGAAAATATTTAAAAGACCGGGTTCCCGTTTGCTCGGGAATGACGGAATATGCAGGCTTTCTCCTTTTATGAGTTCATGAACGTTTACGCGCCGCCGGTTTAGAGCATTGCTTCAAAAACCGCTCCACCTCGTTCGCCCATACCGCGTACCCCGCGCCGCTCAAATGCACGCCGTCCTCCTGCAGATACCTGCTTATTGGATTTCCCTGTGCATCGACGAAGAGGCGGGAGACATCAAGGTATTCCGCGTTGTATTCACGGGCGATCTGTTCGAGACGGCGGTTTGTGTCCTTGATGACAGTATTGCTTATCCATTCCAAGGTCACCGGCAGAATGCTCTGGACCACGATTTTCGAACGTTTGTACCAGGTAGTCAGGTTGCGCACGATCTCGCGGTAGGGATTGACGATGTCGTACTGTTCCATGGCGATGTTGTTGATGCCGGTCATGAGGAAGATGAAATCCGGGCCGTCTATTGATGCGCGGACCCGGTCTCTTCGGTCCAGCAAGCCTTCTACCGGCTCTCCGGAGATGCCGAGATTGGTGACCGTATGATCAGGAAACCGTCTCTGCCAGTCGAACCATTCGGTCAGAGAATCGCCTATGAAAACTATGTTCGACATAAATTACTAAAAAAATAAAATCTGCCCAAAATGGCAAAAATATTTCGCGCAAAGTCGCAAAGGACGCCAAGAAAACCGTAACCCATGTAAAGCACGGCTTGCTTTTGGTTTTAAACCAAAAAAATATTTTGACTCAAGATTCCCTTTGCGTTCTTTGCGGAAGTGCTAAGTGGCCGCTTTTCTTTCATAGGCCATTGCGAGAGAGCCTTTTGGTTTCAGCTTGTCCGGGCGAGAAAGATGTTAAAAAAGAAAAACAAGATAAAGCTACTTCACCAGGTCCCCGTATTCTTCGGGTCTGCGATGCTTGAGGAAGCCCCAGGTCTCGGCTGCCGCGGCGCGCTCGTTGAGGTCGATGTCGGCGAGCACGATCGCTTCCTTGCCGCCGGCGAGCTCCGATACCATCTCGCCCCACGGGTCCACGCAGAAGCTCCTGCCGTAGAACGACACGCCGTCCTCCTGCCCCACGCGGTTGACCCGGAAGACGAAGAGGTTGTTGGCGAAGGCGTTCGCGGAGATGGCGCGCTCCCAGAGACTGTGTGTATTGAGCGAGGCGGCCGTGGGCGCAAATATCACCTCGGCCCCTTTCAGAGCGAGGACACGACTGCCCTCGGGAAACAGGTTGTCCCAGCAGATCTGGACGCCGATCTTGCCCTGCGACGTCTCGAAGACGGGAAGCCCCGTGTCGCCCGGGGAGAAGTAAAACTGTTCGCGATAGAGGGCAAGGTTGGGGAGGTGCATCTTGCGGTAAATGCCGATCAGCTTGCCGGAGTCGTACACTGCCGCGCTGTTGTAGTAGTTGCCGTTTGAGGATTCGAAGAAGGGAAT
>JBGPIG010000110.1:0-8161 GCA_041484745.1 Nitrospirota bacterium
CAGAAGATCAAGCTCTATTCGAACTCCGCGGTGTATGAAGTGCAGTCCGTCGGGGTTTTTACTCCCAAGATGCAGCAGATAGCGGAGCTATCGCAAGGCGATGTAGGGTGCATCATCGCCAATATTAAACGGATCTCGGACGCGAAGATCGGCGACACCATTATGGATGCCGATCGCGCGGCTGACGGACCGCTCCCGGGGTACAAAGACGTAAAGCCCATGGTCTTCGCGGGCATTTACCCCGTGGACAGCGACGGCTACGCCGATCTGCGCGACGCGCTCGAAAAACTGCGGTTGAATGACTCATCGTTTACCTATGAGCCGGAAACATCCCTTGCCCTCGGATTTGGATTTCGCTGCGGTTTTCTGGGCCTCTTGCACATGGACATCATAAAAGAACGGCTCGAGCGCGAGTTCAAACTTGCGCTTATCCCCACGGCGCCGACGGTGGTCTACCGGGTAACGAAGAATGACGGCGAGATCGTGATGGTTGACAACCCGGCCAAATTGCCGGACCTCCAGGACATCCAGCGAATTGAGGAACCCATGATCGTAGCCTCGCTCATCACGCCGGAGCAGTATGCGGGATCGCTTATCGCTTTGTGTCAGGACAGGCGGTGTATCCAGAAGGAGATCACGTATATCACGAAGGACAGGATGCTGATCTCCTATGATCTGCCTCTGAATGAGATCGTGATGGACTTCTACGACAGGCTCAAATCCCTGACCAAAGGGTATGCATCGCTTGACTACGAACTCTCCGGGTATGTGGAATCCGACTTGGTGAAGCTTGATATGCTGCTGAACGGCGAGCCCGTGGACGCGTTGTCGCTCATTACGCACCGGGATAAGGCCGCGGTCCGGGGCAGGCAGCTTGCGGAAAAACTAAAAGAAGTGATCCCGAGACAGATGTACGAAGTGATCATTCAGGCGGCTATTGGAACAAAGATCATCTCCCGCGAGACCGTCAGGGCGCTCCGCAAGGACGTTACCGCGAAGTGTTATGGCGGTGACATCACGAGAAAACGCAAGCTCCTTGAAAAACAGAAGGAAGGCAAAAAACGAATGAAACAGGTCGGCACGGTGGAACTACCGCAGGAGGCGTTCCTGGCGGTGCTGAAGGTGGGAGAGTAGCGTGGAGAAGAATTGGAAATTGCAAATTGGAAGTTTTAAATTGTAAAATTGAGGCGGGAACCGCGCGGTTATCGTGACTTTCATTTTGAGATTTCCAATTTCCAATTTTAAATTTACAATGACGGCCGTTTCTCAGGCCGTCCTGGAGGAATGATGTCTGAATCGCAGCAACAACCGGAAATGAAGCATAAGTCCTTTTACAAGGAGTGGATTGAGCCGTTTCTTATTGCGGCGGTCGTCGCGTTGTTCATCAGGCAGTTCGTCGTGGAGGCGTTCAAGATCCCCTCGGGATCCATGATCCCCACGCTTACCATCGGCGACCACCTACTCGTGAACAAGTTCATCTATGGTCCGCGAATACCGTTTACGAACACCAGGATCTTCTCCTGGAAGGAGCCGAAGCGCGGCGAGATCATCGTTTTCAGGTATCCGGAGAACGAGGACAAAAATTTCATCAAGCGTGTTGTGGGTCTGCCGGGCGACAAGATCGAGATCAAGATGGGGAAGCTTTTCATCAACGACCAAATGGTCCCCGTTTCAGAACTGGGTGTCTACGAGAACAAAGACCAGGGAGACGGTTCACCCTATTACAGCAAGCCAAAGCTGCTTGAAGAACAACTCGGCGAGGTACGGCACCGGATCCTGTATCTTCGCGACCAGTCGGAATATAATTTTGGACCCCGGCTTGTTCCGACGGACTCGGTATTCGTGATGGGTGATAACCGTGATAACAGTCAGGACAGCCGCGTGTGGGGTTACGTGCATTTTAACAAGATCCTCGGCAGGGCGCTCATTATCTACTGGTCCTGGGACGGAGACGGACGATGGGTTCGGTGGGAGCGGATCGGGACCCTGATCAAGTGACGTTCGGGAAGGGGGGAACATGCGCATTCGCGGGAATGAAGGAGGAATGATCAGTTTCAAGGTTTTGTTCATTCTGACCGTTCTGTTTCTGATCGGGCACGTGGGGTATAAGCTTGTCCCGATGTATATGGATTTTTATCGCATGGAAGACGAGATGACTTCGCAGGCCTCAGTGGCCCAGGTGCTGAAGGACGAGGAGATCATGGCCAACCTCGTTAAAAAAACTAAGGCCCTCGATCTCCCCCTCAAAGAGGAGAACTTTGTCCTCAAGCGGGACGAGGAGCGGCACAGACTGCTTATCAGCACCGCCTGGGATGTAGAGGTGCATTTTCTTTTTGATGTCTATGTCAGGACGTTTCACTTTGCCCCGCAGGCGGATGAGGATTACCTGAAGACCCATAAATGATGAACGCCCGCGCTGTGATTGACAAGTGCAGGCGGGTAGAGTAGAGTACTATTGAAAACAGGAACAGGATGGTGCGCCGGTGATACGCAGTATGACGGGATACGGGCGAAAAGAAGTGGACGAAGCGGGAGATCACTTCACCGTCGAGATCCGCTCTCTCAACAACCGCTACCTGGACGTCCAGGTAAAGACGCCGCGGGGCCTTGCTGTTATGGAGTCCCGGGTGAAGAAGTCTGTACAAGAACGGTTTTCCCGCGGCCGGTTCGAAGTCTTTATCTCGCGAAACGGCGGCAGGGAGCGGACCGACAGACTTGTCGTGGACGAAGCACTGGCCGGGCAGTATATAGGGATACTCAAAGATCTGAAATCCCGCTTCGGGCTGAGCGGGGATGTGGACCTCTCGCTGGTCGCCGGTTTTCAGGATCTCATCACGGTGAACGAGGTGAAGGAAGATCCTGAGGCCTTGTGGCGGGTCCTGACACCGGGTCTCTCGCTTGCCCTGGACGATCTCGACCGCATGCGTGTTGAAGAGGGTGCGGCTCTTGCGCGGGACATCAGGGAGCGCCTCGAGACCGTCGACCGTCTGCTCCAGACGATCGGAGCGATCGCCCCTGCGACGGTCGAAAATGCCCGGAAGAGGATGGCGGACACGCTGAGCAGGCTCCTGAACGAACAGCCGGACCCCGTGCGGCTGGCGCAGGAGATAGCGATTCTGGCTGAGCGCACGGATGTTACGGAGGAACTTACGCGTCTCGGCAGCCATATGGCGCAGTTTCGTTCCCTGCTCGTCGAATCGGGCCGCGAGGCCGTCGGCAGGAAGCTCGACTTCCTGATCCAGGAGATGGGACGCGAGGTGAATACCATCGCTTCCAAGGCCATGGACGCCCGGATATCGATGGATATCGTTACGATCAAGGCCGAGCTTGAAAAAATCCGGGAGCAGGTACAAAATATTGAGTGATCCATGGTGAATAATATCGTCAATATCGGATACGGCAACATGGTGATGGCGTCAAAGGTCGTGGCGATCCTCTCACCGGACTCAGCCCCCATGCGTCGGCTGAAAGACGAAGCGAAGGAACAGAAACGGATTCTTGATGCTACCCAGGGGAGAAAGACCCGTGCTATCATCATCACGGACAGCGACCATGTTATTCTCTCTGCTGTCCAGGTCGAGACCCTGATGCAGAGATTTGCCGACCGGAGTGAACCGTGAAGAGAAAACAAGGGTTGCTGTTTGTGGTCTCCGCGCCGTCGGGCGCAGGCAAGACGACCTTGTGTCATGCCATCGTCGATTCGCTGGAGGACCTTACCCACTCCATCTCTTACACCACGCGCAAAGCGAGGCCCGGCGAGATCGATGGGCGTGATTATTACTTTGTCAGCCAGGAGCGGTTCCAGGAAATGATCGCGGCGGGCGATTTTACGGAATGGGCCGAGGTCCATTCCAATCTTTATGGCACCTCGCGGCGGGTGCTCGACGGGATGATCGCAAAAGGCATTGATGTGATTCTCGATATCGATACGCAGGGCGCTCAACAGATCAAATCGCGGTATGACACCGCTGTCTACATCTTTATCATGCCGCCTTCGCTCGATATCCTCGAAGAGCGGCTGCGAAACCGCAAATCGGACCATGAAGAAGAAATCCGCAAACGAATGCGCAGGTCGCGGGAAGAGATTAAGGACCACACGATGTACGACTATATCGTCGTGAACCGTGATTTTGACAGGGCGCTCACCGAACTCCGCTCGATCGTCATCGCTGAGCGGTGCCGCACCCGGCTGCTGGACAGCGCATGGTTTGAAGAAAAAAAAGAAATGCCCGTTGATTAATAAGAGTGTTACCATGAGGAGGTAAACTATGCAAAAAGTAGCAATGGATCTGATTTCATTACCCATCGAGATGAAGAGCAGCGTTGCCGACACAAAATTTCGTCTAGTGCACATCGCATCCCAGCGGGTGCGGCAACTCTCGGCAGGCGCACCGCCGGAGGTTGCGACGCGGTCTATCAAGGACACGACCATCGCCCTGGAAGAGGCCATCGCGGGGAAATTCAAGGTCCTTACGGGAGAAGAAGCCGTAAAGGCCAAGGAAGATTTCCTCAAGCAGGAAGAGCGTGCGAAAATGGATGCGCAGCTGTCAGCCAAGGAAGAGGAAATCCGCAAAGAGCTTAGTGCTTATCTTTCCGAAACTCAAGAGGAAGAAGGGACAGAGGACGCTGTCGGAGAAGAAGACGCGGCTGAGGAGGCCGAGCCGGCAGAGGAACCGGAGGAATAAGGAATATCGCGGTGGAACAGTGCGGCTCGTTATCAGGGAAGCGCATACTGCTCGGTGTGACGGGCAGTATTGCGGCATACAAAGCTGTGGAGATACTGCGCCGGCTTCAGGAGCAGGGAGCCGGGGTCCGTACGGCAATGACGGAACACGCCACACACTTTGTCTCTCGCCTGACGTTCGAAGCCGTCTCCGGCGGACTTGTGCTGTGTGATGAGTTCCAGCTTGCGGAGCGGTCCTCAATCGGGCATATCGAGATCACCGAGGGACTGGATGCGGCGCTCATTGCTCCGGCCACGGCGAACATCATCGGCAAGATCGCTGCCGGCATTGCCGATGACGCGTTGACCTCCGCCCTCATGGCATGTAGCTGTCCTCTTCTGATAGCGCCGGCCATGAATGAACGGATGTACCGGAGCCCCCTGCTTCAGAGAAATATTCGCATGCTGAAGGAACTGGGCGTACGGTTCATTGAACCCGGGACCGGGAGTCTTGCCTGTGGCGCGATTGGTCAGGGCAGGCTTGCGGACATTGACCGGATCCTGCATGAAATTTCGTCGCTCCTCGGACCACGAGACCTGGCGGGAAAGACCGTGCTGGTTACCGCCGGGCCCACGCGAGAGGCCATTGATGCGGTCCGTTTCATCAGCAATCCCTCAAGCGGCAAGATGGGATATGCGCTTGCCGCTGCGGCACGCGCGCGAGGGGCGGACGTCATCTTGATTTCAGGCCCCACCCAGCTTTCGCCTCCCCAAGATGTCACGGTGGTCCCCGTGGTCAGTGCACGGGAAATGCGCGGCGCTGTCAAGGAACATCTCGACCGGAGTCATGTCGTGATCATGGCTGCGGCGGTCTCGGATTTCAGGCCCCTTCATTCATCGGACCATAAGATAAAAAAAGACGAAGCACCTTCAACCCTGGAGCTCGAACGCACCGAGGATATTCTGCGGGAACTCGGAACAGCGGCGGGGAGGCGGATGCTTGTCGGTTTCGCCGCCGAGACGGACGATGTTGAGCGGAATGCGATGAAGAAGCTGATGGACAAAAATCTCGACATGATAGTCGTGAACGACCTCCTCAAGACCGGTTCGGGATTCGGGACCGACACCAACTCCGCAGTGATCATCGATCGCGCCGGGAGACGGATCGAGCTGCCCACGATGCCGAAATCCGAGATCGCGGCGCGCATCATGGATTCCGTCGTTGAGCTTCTGAAACAAAAGACGTCTTAGCAGGCATTCGGGGCCTTCCTGGGCAGCCTCCGTGGCATTGTTCGGTCATTGTTTCTTGACAAATAAATCCCGTCAACCTATAATTAAACGTCAATCGCTTCAGCGGCCGTACATGCTCGTCGGACCCCTATGAATAACTTGGAACTATTGCAGAGTACCATGCTCTTTAAGGGCGGCAGCAAAGAAGAACTCGAGCTTATTCTGGAGTTGTTTCAGGAGCGCCAGTTGAAGCCGAACACCACCATCTTTACGGAAAATATGCCTGCCGAAGCGCTTTATATTGTGAAGAGCGGCAGCGTCAGGATAACGATGATGGCCGGAGAAGGTGAGGAGCAGGGACTTTTGCTTCTCGGGCCTGGTGAGTTCTTCGGCGAGCTTGCGCTGATCCAGGAAACGAACCGACTGGTGACGGCGCGGGCCGAGACCCCTGTCGAGATCCTGCTCTTAACGAGAAAGGATTTTCAGACATTGCTTGAGCTGGAACCCCGGGCCGCTGCCCGGGCACTCTTGATCATTTCCAAACTGCTCGCCATGCGCATCAAGTCCTACAGCGACAGGCTCAAGGATTTTCTCGTGTTATGATCCTTGCCGGGATCGACATCGGTACCAATACCCTTCGCTTACTCGTGGCTGAAACCGGGCCTGATTCATTTCATGAGATCTATGCCGACAGAAAGATCACCCGCCTCGGACGGGACCTCGACCGCACCAGGAGACTCTCCCGCGATTCAGAGGAACGGTCTCTGGGGGCACTCCAGGATTTCGCCGAACAGATCCGGCGACATGCAGCGCTCCATACCGCGGCAGTCGGCACCAGCGCCCTCAGGAACGCCTCGAATTCCTCTGCATTCATCGCTGAAGTAAAAAATATGACCGATATCGATATCCGGGTGATAACCGGAGAGGAAGAGGCGCGGCTTACGTTGTTGGGCGTTTCGCGGGGGCTGGCGGGTGAGGGAGTGCGGAGAAACGGCAAAGCTCTCGGGGCGGCACTCGTTATCGACATCGGCGGAGGCAGCACCGAGATAATCACCTCGACCGTTCACGGGGCTCCGGTCAGCGAGAGCCTTCCGCTGGGCGCGGTTTACCTGAACGAACGGTTCATCAAGCATGACCCGCCGTTGGCTGAAGAGCTCGTCCTGCTCAGACGCACGATCAGAGACGAGCTTGACAAACATGCCGCAATGCTCCAACCAAGCGCAACGGGCATATGTATCGGCACAGCCGGGACAATCACCACGCTTGCTGCGATCGAGCAAGGTATGGTGGAGTATGAGCCGGACAGGATAAATCGGTCTGTGCTGACCCGTGAATGCATTGATGCGATTGTCCACACACTGAGTTCCTGTACGCTTGAAGAACGGAGAAGGATCCCCGGGCTTGAACGGGGCCGCGAGGACATCATTCTTGCCGGCGCTATTGTCGCTCAGGAACTCATGGAGAGGTTCAGGTATACCTCGATGCTCGTGAGTGATGGGGGACTCCGGGAAGGCATTGTGCTCGATTTGTTTGAAAGAATCAGCAAGGGCCTGTACGAAAACGATCGCACCGTAACGCCATGAGGAGCCCCATGCAGAAAGCCCGTATAGTGATCATGGATGATGAAGCGCCGGAGCGGAAGCGGATAGCGGACTTTCTTACGCAAAAAGGGTACGATGTCCTTGGTGTGGGGACGGTGCAGGAGGCCGTGGACGCCATCCGGCGCGACCGGTTCGACGTGTTCCTGACTGACTGCAATATTCCCGGTGTTGACGCACTCCGGACGTCGGACGAAGCGCGAAAGATCAATCCCGACATGGCGATCATCATCATGACCGCATTCGGCACCATCGAAACAGCGGTGAAGGCCATAAAGGCGGGGGCATACGACTATCTCCCCAAGCCTATCGACCTTGACCAGCTTGTGCTGCTTATCGAGCGCATCTCCGAGCGACGGGACCTGATCCGTGAAAATATCGAGCTCAAGGAACTGTTGATCGAGCGGTACAAGTTCGACGAGATCGTGAGCACGAGCCATGCCATGGAAGAGGTCCTGAACATGGCGGGTCGCGTGGCAGTAAGCAACGCAACGGTCCTGCTCCGGGGCGAGAGTGGCACCGGAAAGGAAGTCGTCGCCAAGGCGATTCACTACAACAGTCCGCGTGCGAATCAGCCGCTGGTCATCCTGAACTGCAGTGCGATCCCTGACAATCTGCTCGAAAGCGAGCTGTTTGGCCACGAGCGCGGTGCCTTCACCGACGCTTACAG
>JBGPIG010000111.1:0-8128 GCA_041484745.1 Nitrospirota bacterium
ATGGTGGGGTACGGCACCAAGGTCGGGCTGGTTCCGATCCACAACTGGCTCCCCGACGCCCATAGCGAAGGCCCAACCCCCATTTCCGCGGTTCTGTCCGGGCTTCTGTTGAATGTCGCCCTGTACGCGCTGGTCCGGTGCAAGGTCCTCGTGGACGGGTCGACGGGCACGCACCACTCCGGGGACATCATGATGGGCTTCGGCGTTCTCTCGATCATCGTTGCGTCTTTTTCTCTTTTGCGGCAGAAAGACATCAAGAGGCTCTTTGCTTATTCTTCCATCGAGCACATGGGCATCGCGACCTTTGCTTTCGGTCTGGGCGGTCCTGTGGCCACCTTCGGCGCGTTATTGCATATGCTGGTCCATAGTCTGACCAAGTCGTCCATTTTCTTCACCGTCGGCCATGCGTCGCAGATGCACGGAACGCAGGACATGGACCGGATCAAAGGCCTCATCAGGGGCAATCCTCTTGTGGGATGGGGAATGGCGATCGGGGTCATGGCGATCGTCGGTATGCCGCCCTTCGGCGTGTTCACCAGCGAGTTTTTGATCCTGACCGCTACGATCAAGGACGCGCCGCTTCTGGCGCCGTTTCTCCTCCTGGGGCTCGGGGTGTCCTTTGCGGCCCTTTTCAGAAAGGTCCAACCCATGGTTGCGGGAGAGAGACCGGCCTACCAGAAACATCTGAAGGCGGCTCATATTCCGGTGATACTGCATATGCTGGTGGTCCTCGTCCTCGGGCTGTATATACCGAAATTTCTTGCCGACTGGTTCACCACGGCAGTGGGGCTGTTGAAATGAAAGGAAGGAAACTCCCGATGGAAGAAGGACGACCGTTCGCTTTGCTCACTGGGGCGATAGAAAAAGGTCTTGCTGTTTCGTCCATCGTCACTCGTCCTTCGTTTCTCGGGTTACTGACATGAGCAGACTGGAGAATATCGTCAGAGCGGCCCTCGGAGCTGATGCGACGCCGGATGAATCACTGCATCCGTCTTCGGTGATATCGTTCATTGTTCCCCGGGACAAGTTCGCCACAGCTGCAAAGGCGCTCAAAAAAGAATATGCCCTGCTCGCCGCGGAGTGGGCATCGGATGAGACCCTGTTTAACAGGGGGTTCGGGATCTATGCCTGTTATCGAAAGGAGTCGGAATATCTTATTGTAAAAACAGAGGCGCCTGTTGATGATCCTACGTTCCCCAGTCTTACAAAAAAATTCGTCCCTGCTTATCGGTTCGAGCGACAGATGAAAAGCCTCATGGGAGTGACCGCGATCGGCAATCCTGATTCCCGTCCCTGGATCAAGCACGAAGATTGGCCCGAGGGCGCCTGGCCGCTCAGAAAGTCCTTTGACGCATCGCAGCCGATGCCCCGGGTCCCCGGTGAATACCGCTGGATACGGGCGGAGGGTGAGGGGGTCTACGAGATACCCGTGGGCCCGGTGCACGCCGGCATCATCGAGCCGGGCCATTTCCGCTTCCAGGCCATGGGAGAGGATGTTCTCAACCTGGAAGCGAAATTAGGCTATGTCCATAAAGGCATCGAAAAACGGTTCGAGTCCTTCTCCTGGCACGAGGCGTCCCGGTTGGCCGGCAGGGTGTCGGGCGATTCGACCGTGGCGCATTGTTTGGCTTACTCTCGGGCAGTGGAAATCCTGGCCGGGGATACGCCTCCTGACCGGGCGCTGTGGCTTCGCGCATTGTTTCTCGAACGTGAACGCATCGCGAACCACCTCGGTGATTTGGGCGCCATATGCAACGATGTCGCCTTCGCGGTCCTTTTCTATCAGTTCATGAGGCTCAAAGAGGAGGTCCTCCGCACGAACCTTAAGCTCTTCGGCCACCGGTTCATGATGGACAGGATCGTGCCGGGCGGGACCGTCGTCGATATTGGTTCCGATGGTATGAAGACGATCCTCTCGGAAATGGACTGGCTGGCTAAGGAGGTCGAGCGGCTTGTGGTCATTTACGATGAAAACTCTTCTGTCGAAGACCGCGTGAGGGACACCGGCATCCTTACCTCCGAGAAAGCCCGGGACCTTTGCATGGTGGGGTTCGTGGCGCGCGCGAGCGGGCTGAACCTTGACTGCCGTATCCATGATCCGTTTCCTCCGTATGATCGCATCGGGGTGACCATCCCGGTGCTGGTCTCAGGCGATGTCCATGCCCGGGCATGGGTCAGGGTCGAAGAGATCAGGGATTCCATACGGATCATACGGGAGATTTTGAAAACGCTGCCCGAAGGCGGAATCGTCGCCCCTGTCGGCGCGCCGCTGCCGGACAGGTCCGGATTCGCCGCTGTGGAAGGCTGGCGCGGAGAGGTCCTCTACTGGGTCCAGGCCGGGCCGAAAGGGGAGATCAACCGCTGCATGGTCAGGGACCCCTCAAGCGTGAACTGGCTGGGGCTTGAGCAGTGCATCCACGGGAACATCGTGCCCGACTTCCCTGTGTGTAATAAAAGCTTTAACCAGTCGTATTCGGGGAATGACTTGTGAAGCGTGAAGGACGATAGACGAAGGACGAAGGATGAGGGACGATACAGTTGTTTTCGTCCATCGTCTTAGCGAACGAAGTGAGCGGTCGTCCATCGTCCCCGTGAGCGAAACGAACGAGGGAGTCTAATGATCCGCATCCTTAAACAAATATTCCATACCGGCATCGTCACCGAGCCGCTGGCGCCCATCACGGACCCCGAGATCGAGAAGATAGGCGTACAGCTGGAGGAGGCCATACGGCGGCATTTTAAAAGAAGCCTCGCCATCCGACAGGTAGACGCGGGTTCCTGCAACGGGTGCGAGCTTGAGATCCACGCTATCAATAACCCGATCTACAATTGCGAGCGCTTTGGTATCCATTTTACCGCTTCTCCCCGGTTCGCCGACATGCTGCTGGTCACCGGGCCGGTCTCTCGCAATATGGAGATCGCTCTCAGGCGGACCTACCGTGCCACGCCGCCGCCGAAACTGGTGGTTGCCGTGGGAGACTGCGGATGCACGGGCGGGATCTTCGGCGAGAGCTACGCGTCCCTGGGCGGCATCGATAAGGTCATCCCCGTCGACGCACGCATACCGGGGTGTCCTCCTACACCTACGGCCCTTCTTCAGGGCATTCTTACTGCCATTGGAGGTTCGTGCGCTCCCGGCTACGCAAGCAAGGGAGTAAAAGCTTAAGGAACTCGCCATGATGAGCAAACCCATTTTGAATGTTCCGCTCGTCCCGGCAATTCTGTCCGATGGGGCCGCATAGTGAAAAACCCTATGGGTCCGGAACCATAGCGTAATAGAATAAAGAACAGTAATGACATCGTTCGTGAAAGTATGCTATATTCACATTTCGCGGTCAGTGGTAAGAGCAAACCATCTTAACGGAGGGGAAAGACCATGGAAAAAGTCATTGTATTGTGTCTTTTGATCTGTATCGCGGTGCCGTTCAGCGCTGGTGCGCAGAGCGTGGGGGGTGGCGATCTCGTCTTTTCGCCCAAGGGCGCAAACAAGGTGGTCTTCAGCCATAAGGTGCATGTAAGCACAAAGGGCCTCAAGTGCAGCGGGTGTCATTACCATGTGTTCCAGATGACCAAAGAGTCGTACAAGATGAACATGAGCAAAATAACCAAGGGCGAATTCTGCGGGAAATGCCATAACGGCGAAAAGTCTTTCGATGTGAAGGACGCGAAGAATTGCGCCAAGTGTCACAAGTAGCGCCGACGATTTCCCGGGAGGGGATCTTATTCTATGATGTCATGGTTCGGAGCTTTCTGGGGGTTGACCGGGGTCGCCCTGCTGCTCGGCAGCGCGGTGTACCGGCTGACGCCGCTGGCGATCGCCGCCTTTTCGTATGACTGGCGCTGGTATCACTGGCTCTCGCTTGCACTCTTGACCCTCTTCATGGCCTATGCCGAGGGATACCGCGCGTTCCAGCAGGGGTTCTCTCCCCGCGTGGCCGCGCGGGCGCGGTATCTCAAGGACCATCCGCATGCGCTCCACACAGTTCTCGCGCCGTTGTTCTGCATGGCCTATTTTCACGCGCCGAAGAGGCGGAGGATCACATCGATTTCAGTCACCGCGGGGATCATCATTCTCGTCATCCTGGTCAGGCTCCTGCCCCAGCCCTGGCGGGGGATCATTGACGGAAGCGTAGTTGTGGGCCTTGCATGGGGCCTCCTGTCTCTGGCCGTGTTCGGGTACCAGGCGTTCACGTCGAAACGATTTAACTATTCACCCGAAGTGCCGGAGGATTGATGGAGTTTGCTCGACACCCTTCGACAAGCTGAGGGCGAACGGAAGTGACAAGGGTATTCAGCCGTTTCCGCTCACGCTGAGCTGTCGAAGCAGAGGAAGAATAAATGGAACCACAGGTAAAACCCATCCCCGGGAAACTCGTCGTGTTCCTCTTCGGCGAGACCGGCATGAACCTCGAGACCACAGAAGTGGTCGAGAGCAGGACCCAGAAGAGCGGTCCGAGCTACCCTGACGTCATCCCCCGGCAAAAGATCATCAAAGTAGAAAAACGCAACGTTGACGGCCTTGTGGTCGATTTCATCGTCAAGGCCTATCTGCCCGATGTGGTTGTCGTCGAAGCTACGCTGGAGATGGACGACATCCTGTCCGATACCACGCTGGAGATCAAACGTTCGCTCATCGGCGAATTAAGGAATATCCTGGGAGAGTTCGGCTGCGACCCGAAGTTTGATGAAGAGTACAGCGTGTACTGCATCTCGGCCTACCGCGGCGATCCTGAAGGGTATCTGTCCAGGTACGGGGACAAGATCGCGGCCTTCCTGAAGAATGAAAGAATAGCGCTGGACGAGGAGGAGGTGCGGGCCACGCTGTCGACATACCTGAAATACGGCAAAGACGACATTACGATCGTGGATTGGGACGGGGCCTTTATCTTCGATTCCTCCGGAGATTTTGACAGCAATATCGAATTGTTCGAGATCGCGAACCTCCAGCTCCTGAAGTCCCGGATTCTCGACTACGATCTTGATGAACGGCTCGAAAAAACCCTTCGCCTCGTTCAGACACCCAAGAAGCTTCCCGTTATCCGTTCCGCGGAGGTGAGGAGGGTCGTGAGAGAGATCATCGAGATCCGGACGCAGTCCATTCTCGAATCAGAGGCCGTGGAGCGGAACATAAAACTGATCGGCGACTGGTACTCGGCGAAGCTCTATTCCCTGATATCAAAGAAGTTTCACCTGGAAAGCTGGAAAGCCGAGATCAAGGAAAAGCTGGATACCCTTGAGGATGTTTATACCATGGCCACGGAGAACTTCAGCGTGTCCTACCGGGCGACCATCGAGTTTGTCATTCTCGCCGGCTGGTTCGTGCTGTTGCTGCTTTATGTTGCTGAATTTTTGTTTATGAAGTGACCGGCGCAGGCCGCGTTTTTTGCAACCGCAGTTCAGTTATTCCGACAGTGCCCACTAATTTCCTCCGCATTTCACGGTAGTATCAGACCCGATACCATTATTGCTCCGGGTCCTCTTAAAGTCACGATCCCAGCCGTTTTCTTTATTGGAAGTGAATCACATCCATGCTATACTATGTCAGTATATATTGAGGGAAGCTGATTCCCAATCGTGAATTCCGTTTTTCTTGAAAGGGTCTATCCGTGCCTCTCGGGATCTTCAATAAAATCCGCTCTTCCATGAGCGCCAAGATCGGCCTCATCGTCTCCCTCTCCGTCGTGCTCATCGCCGCGATCTTTTCCTATTACCACCACCGTTATGAACGGGACTTGATATCCCGGAGCGCCGAAATACGGCTTTTGCATATCGGCGAGGGACTTAAGGGCTCAGCCGAGGCATTTATCGAAAAGAATGATCTGGCCGGGCTCGCGAAGGTAATCGATAGGGAGTCACTGGAAGCGGATGTCGAGGCTATTACGCTTTACAATAATTTGGGGAGAGTGATCGCGGGCAATAAGAATAAGCGGATCGGGAAGAGGTTTCTCGATATGTATCCGGATGAGATAGGCAGTGAAGACATTGCCGCCATCCAGAAGGCCTTGGCGGGAGGATATTCCGTATATTACGATCCCCACGATATGATGTACTGTCTCGTGATGCCGGTGAGCTTCGGCAACGAGGTCACGGGGGCGATACAAATCTGTCTATCCTTCAAAACAGCGCAAGCGGAGATCCGTCAGCGCGCCGTTGAAAATATCAGCATGTCCATTCTGGTTGCTCTGCTTATCGGGATAGCCATCTATTTTCTCTTCTATAACCTTTTTACGAAGCGGGTAAAGTCCGTGTCCTCGGTTGCGGCCAAGTTTGCGCTGGGCGATATGGCAGCGCGAACCGACGTAGAAGGCGCTGACGAGATCGGTTATCTTGCCAACTCGTTCAATGCGCTGGCCGAAGAAATAGCTAACTGGCGGAGCAACCTTGAAAAAATCGCCGCCAGCAGGACGAAGGAAATTTCGGCACTCTACGATGTCGTCGACACCATCAACAAGTCCCTTGAGCTGAATAAAGTATTGCCAAAGGTGTTCGACCTGGTGCTTGAGAACGTGGGTGTCGGGAAGGGCGTCCTTGTCCTCGTCGGCACTGATGGCAAGACCTTGACTATTATGAGTCATCGGGGATTGTCCGATGAAGGGATGCGACAGATATCCGAGCTGGGCCAGGGCTGCACCGGAGATGTGATCCTCAAGAACACGCCCATCAGGGTAGGCGGCGGAGACGATGAGGAATCACCGGCCTTTCCCGGACTGGATCAGGAAAAGATCCGCTCCGCACTGGTCGTGCCGATCGCCGTGCGGGGATCCGTGCTTGGCGCTCTGGCTGTCTACAGCGAGAACATGGATAAATTTTCCGAACAGGACGAAGCGTTTTTGGAGACGATCGGCAGCCAGGTGGGTGCGGCCGTGGAGAACGCGCGGCTGTACGAAAAGACGCTTGAGCTTGCCCAGATGGACGGGTTGACCGGTCTGGCCAATAGACGCTATCTGATGCAACGGCTGCAGCAGGAGGTGGACCGCGCAGAACGATATACAACATCGCTATCGGTCCTTATCCTGGACCTGGATAAATTCAAATCGTTCAACGATACCTATGGACATCTGAAAGGCGACGAGCTTCTGAGGATGTTCTCCACCCTGCTCAAGAGCTTGGTCCGCTCATCTGACATCGCGGGACGTTACGGCGGCGAGGAGTTTTGCGTTGTGCTGCCGAACACTTCGATCAAGGGCGCAGGAGCCATTGCGGAACACATCCGGATGGCGATGGAAGAACTGAAAGTACCCATGGGCGAGGGCCAGTCCCCCGCGGGCCGGACCGTCAGCATCGGGGTCGCGGAATTTTCCATGGGGGATTCCGTGGAGAAGCTGATTTCGACCGCCGATGCCGCGCTTTACCGCGCCAAAGAGAGCGGGAGGAACAGGGTGGCGGCGTAAGAGGATTGAACCCGGAAACCGGAAGACAGAAGACATCCCCGCTATTCGCTGCTTACAGTACAGACCACCAAAACCCTTTTTTCTGACTCGCGCGCAGAACCTGATCTTCTTTCTCATTGACACCCCTTTAAATTATCTGGTATAGTACATAAACCTCTTATTTTGCAAGGAGTTTTATGTTCCTGCCCTCACTTGAGGAGTTTAAGAAAAAGGCGAAACAAGGCAACCTCATTCCCGTGTATTGCGAGATCCTCGCTGACATGGAGACGCCGGTGTCCGCGTTCCGCAAGATTGACGACGGCCGCCACTCGTTCCTGCTTGAAAGCGTTGAAGGCGGGGAGAAGTGGGGCCGGTACTCGTTTCTGGGCAGCCGTCCATCGGTGGTGGTCAGGAGCTTCGACCGAAAGGTCGAAATCATCAAGAAGGGCGAAGTTGAGGTGCACTCGTTTGACCGCGATCCTCTCGAGGTGATCAAGAACATTTTGTCCGCCTATAATCCGGTCCCCGATTCCGCGCTTCCACGCTTCTACGGCGGGGCAGTCGGGTTCATGGGGTATGACGTGGTACGCTTCTTTGAAGACCTCCCTGACCGGGAGAAGAGCGCGCTTGATATCCCGGACATTTTTTTCATGATCACGGACACGCTTGTGATCTTCGACAATATCACCCATATGAGCAAGGTGGTGTCGAATGCCCACGTAAAAGGGAAGTCAGCCGGGGTTGCCTATAAAGAGGCG
>JBGPIG010000112.1:0-8054 GCA_041484745.1 Nitrospirota bacterium
GTTGTACGCTTCTTTGACCGTGTATCCCTCCTTGGTAAGGATGATGTTCAAGGCCATGCAGATGTCTTTTTCATCGTCGACGACCAGAATATTCGCTTTGTCCATGAAAACGGTCTCCCTTATCCTTTTTCCTTCTCGATTGGAAGAATGATGGTAAATATTGTTCCTTTGCCGGTTTTGCTTTCCACTTTGATATCGCCTTTAAACTGCTTGACGATATTGTAGCTCAGGGAGAGGCCGAGGCCGGTGCCTTTGCCCACTTCCTTGGTGGTGAAGAACGGGTCGAAGATTTTTTCAAGCTCATGTTCGGGGATGCCGGTACCCGTGTCTGAGAACTCGATCATGACCGAATCTTTTCGCTGGTCGTCATGCCCTGTTCGGGTCGTAACGTTTAACGTGCCGCCATCGGGCATTGCGTCCAGGGCATTGATGATAATATTGATGAACACCTGGGACATCTGCCCTTCGTCGACCATGGTCTTCGGAAGGTCAGGGTCAAGCGACAGTTCAACCCCGATCGTGCTCTTCATCCGCTTGTCGAGGCGCATGAGGTCGAAGGTTGAAGTCAGAACGTCATTGAGTTGGATGTATTTGATGCTCAAAGAGTCCGCACGGGAAAAAGTGGACATACGCCGCACGATATCGGTGATTCGCTGAATATGGTTGTTGATGATATCGAGGCTGTCCTGCGAGAACTTGTCTGTTGCCATTTCCCTCAAGAGCTGGGCAAACGTGGATATCGAGGTGAGGGGATTGCCGATCTCGTGCGCCACGCCGGCCGCAAGTCTGCCGAGCGCGGCCAATTTCTCGGAGTGCAGGACCTGCTGTTCGAGTTTTTTGGCGGTTGCGGTCCCCTTGTCGACCTTGTCCTCAAGCTCGACGGTGTATAGCTTGAGCGCTTCCTCGAGCAAAACGCGCTTGGTGACATCAGTGCTGGTGATGAGGATGCCCGGGACCTCGACGTCGATGAGCAGCGGGCTGACATTCATCGTCAGATAGACGGGGGCCTCCTGCAGACCGGTGATCATGTAGTCCCTGATCTCGAAGCTGCGGCCGGTAAGCGTTTTGTTTAAGAGGGACTCGATGGATATCCCCTCATAGGAGGCAAGGTCGTCGGGGAAGAGCGAAAAAAACGGCCTGTCGATGATGTCCTGCTGGGGCCGGCCAAGTGTGTGCACCTGGGCGGTGTTTACCGTCCTGACGATCAGGTCCTTGTCGAGGACCATGAGGTTCGTTTTCGTGTTCTCGATGATGTTCTCCAGATAGTTCTTTTGGATCTCAATCTGCTGTTCCAGCCTGCGCTGGTTTTCGAAATGTTTTGCCTTTTCATCGGCCTTGATCTTCTTCTGATAGTTGATGACGGTGGTCCCGGAGGCGATCAGCGTGGTGACGAAAATAGACAGGATCAGGAGTGAGTAGAAACGCCTGCTCTTCTGCATGAGCGCAATGACGTCGGAGTACGGAGCCGATACCACGACGATCCAGGACTTTCGCGCAATCGGGAACTTGTAAAATGCCGCAAGTTTGTTTTCTCCGCCAGGCGCCTCATAGTAGCTGACGGTCTCTGATTTGCCCTCGATCATTTTCTTTTCCGCATCGAACGAGCGGTGGCACTGGAGACAGGTCTGATCAGAGCCGCACACCGTATCGGTAACATAGAGATTTTTCCCCACCATCTGGGGCTGTTTGGGGTGGTACAGCAGGGTGCCATCGCTGTCCATCATCCAGGCGTAGCCGCGCTCGCCTGACTTGATTGGAGAGATAAATTTCTGCGTAATTCCGCTCATGGACAGCACGGCCAGCACGACTCCTCTGAATTCGGACACCTGGTGGATCGCGCTATACCGGTAAATAGGGGTGGCAACGATGAATTCCTTGGTTTCCGACGGCGGCTCATGTATTTCGAGCAGGTCGGTGACGAGCTTCTCGTTCTTGGGGAGTAGTCGTAATTTATTGAAGTAGTCGGTACTCGAAAAGTCAACTCCCTCCCTGCCGGGAAAGGAGCTGTCGTACAGCAGAATGCCTTTTTTGTCAAGCACACGGATAGTGATCAGTGCTTCGTTCTGAAGACTGAAGTTGATCGACTCCACCACGGACCGGCACCGGGGTGTGAGATCAATACGCTCGACATCGGGGAGTTGAGAAATGACCCTGATATTTTTGAAGACGTGGTCAACGAAGCTCTCGATGTTCATCGCAACTTCACGGGCGAGCAGGAGTTGCTGCTGATTGAACTGTCCGGCCATCTCTTCCTGGAGCGTCTGGTGAAAAAACTGTCCGAGAATGATGATAAGGGAAAGGACCACGAGAAGCGACAGGACGAACATCGCGGGGGAAAAAAGCTCTTTTTGCTTGAGAGTGCGAATGACACGTTGAAACATGAAATAATCTACTGCGAAAAGCAGGGAAAAGTCAAGCAGTTAAACCCGCATGGCGCGGGATTATATTTCCCGAGAGTGTTAAGGGAGAGCGGGTGATGAAGCTCCTGCCCGGCCTTTTCATCTTTTCCCTGGACATGCGCATGCCTGCTGCGAGGAGGTCCATGAAAAAAGTTGCATGGAGCGGTGCACTGCTGTATTATGAGACACTCAGCAGCAATGAAGGGGCCTGCCGAAGCGCGGTCCGGTGGAGGGTTGTGGACATACGAATAGATTATTCAGCAGTGTTGAAAAAGGCACTCCAGTCCGGCGGGGAGTTCGCGGACATCTTCATAGAGCGGAGCGCACCGCTCTCTATCATGTGTGAGGACAGCAGGATCGAGAAGGTCATCTCAGGCCTTGACTGCGGTGCCGGGGTGCGGCTTGTCTTCGGGCATCGGACCGCCTATGCCTATACAAACGAGGTCACCACAGAATCGCTCCTCGGGCTCGCCGATGCCCTGCGGCAGGCCGCGTCGGGGGGCCCATCCGGCCGTACTATCGACCTGAGCAGGAAAAAGCCGCGCGTCGATTTTCCTGTCGGAAAGGCCCCGGAAGGTGTTGATGTGTCCCGGAAGACCGAGATGGTGCTTCAGGCGAATACCCTTGCCCGCTCTTTTGATAGGCGCGTCCGACAGGCAATGGTGATCTACCGGGAGAACCTCCAACGGGTGCTTATTGCAAGTTCCGATGGTTTCATCGCTGAAGATGAACGTATGTACCTTACCGCCCTCGTGCATATCGTGGCTGCCGACGGCGACGTGGTACAGACGGCGTATGAACCGGTCGGGGGTATGACCGGCATGGAGCTCTTCGAAGCCCGCTCTCTCGAACTGGCGGCGGAGACCGCGGCGCGGCGCGCGGTGATGATGCTCTCGGCTCGGAAGGCGCCGGCGGGGAGAATGCCGGTCGTTATTTCGTCCGAGGCGGGCGGTACTATGATCCACGAGGCTGTGGGGCACGGGCTTGAGGCGGACCTTGCGCAGGGAGGGCTCTCGGTCTATTCAAACCGGATCGGGGAGAGGATCGCCTCGCCGCTCATCACCGTAGTGGACGATGCCACCCTCCCGGGGAAACGCGGGTCATTCCGGTTTGACGACGAGGGTATTGACGCCGGACGCACGGTGCTGGTTGATAAAGGGACCTTGAAGACGTTCATGTACGACCGGCTGACGGCAATGAAAGACGGTACGAAATCAACGGGCAACGGCAGGCGCGAGTCCTACAAACACCGGCCTATCCCACGGATGACGACCTCCATGATCGCGCCGGGAGTGTCGGAGCCTGAAGAGCTTCTGTGGTCTACACCTTCGGGCCTCTTCGTCAAGAAGATGGGGGGAGGCCAGGTGAACACGGTGAACGGTGATTTCGTGTTCGAAGTGAGTGAAGGGTATCTTATCGAGAATGGGCAGGTCGGCGGTTTGGTGCGTGGCGCAACGCTTACGGGAAACGGGCCGCAGGTGCTCCTGTCCATAGACCGGGTCGGCATCGACCTGGGCTTCTCCATCGGAACGTGCGGCAAGGACGGACAGGGATCGCCTGTGAGCGATGCACAGCCGACGATTCGGATACCGGAGATCACCGTGGGCGGTGTCGTCGCGTGAAGTGAATTTATTTTACCACGAAGACACTAAGACACGAAGAAGGTCTTAAAAATCATAAAAATACGCAATTAATTAAACCCCAAAGGCATTCGTGTATTACTTCCTGCCATTGCCTGCACCCAGCGATTACGAGTGGTAACGCGAGTGCAGGGTGTGACTTCGTGGTGGATTTTGTTCGGGCTATTCCGGGTTAGGATCGATGTGATAATGGTGAGAACGATATGATTCGCACGGCGATACTCACACTCAGCGATAAAGGGTCTAAAGGCGAACGCGAGGATGAAAGCGGTAAGATTATTCGCGAGATGATTGCCGGCATCGGCGCTGTTGTCGATCATTATGAGGTCCTGCCTGATGAGAAACGGCTCATCATCGAAAGGTTGGAACGACTGGCCGACTCGGGGACTATCGATCTTATCCTCACTACGGGTGGAACGGGCGTAGCGCCGCGGGACGTGACACCCGAGGCTACGCGAGCGGTGATCGACCGCGAGCTGCCGGGCATGGCGGAGGCCATGCGCGCCGAAAGTCTCAAGAAGACACCCCACGCCATGATTTCACGGGCCGTCGCAGGCGTTCGCGAACAGACCTTGATCGTGAATCTTCCCGGTAGCCCGAGAGCCGTGCGCGAGAACCTGGTGGTTATTCTCCCCGCGCTTCCCCATGCCATAGAAAAGATCAAAGGCGATCCGTCCGACTGTGGGAGATCCTGACCTGTTGCTGTGCGCACCCTGCGGTCATAATGACGACGTGTTGGTTATACTGTTTTCGTATCACCCGCCTTCCGGTTGACAACTGCCCATAGATAGTATAGAATTTCGCCATCAATCGCCTTGGGCGGTTTTTTTTATTCCCATATTCAGTTTTTCCCCAGAACGTTGCTGTGGTAGGACAGTTTCTTTGGTGTCGGCAAGATCGTGATTGTTCGAAAAGGAGGTTGCGTGTTCTGTTCACATTGTGGTAACGAAGTAACTGAAGGCCAGACGTTTTGTCAACAGTGTGGTTCCCGGCTTACTCCAGAGGCCGGATCGGATGCGCCTGCCGGAGGGAGGAGCAAAACCCCATGGGAAGACCGTGAGAACACCGGTTATGTGAACGGCCTCCGCAGGACACTGAAAGACACGCTGTTCACCCCGTCGAATTTTTTCAGAAAAATGCCGGTGACCGGTGGATTGACCGATCCGCTGCTCTTCGCTTTGATCATCGGTATGACCGGACTGATTTTCTTGTATGCCTGGGACATTTTGCTCCAGGACTCGATGAGGAGCTTTATGACGCAGGAGCTGAAGGCCGCTGCCGGAAGGGCCATGTTCCAGGGCCTCGAGTCGGCGGTGCCGGTGATCATGACGCCTTTTTTGCTTATTATCTGGCTCTTCATCATATCGGGTATGCTTCATCTGTTTCTTATGATTACCCATGGCGCGAAGGCCGGTTTTGAAGCGACCTTCAGGGTCGTCTGCTACAGCACGTCGCCTTTTCTGTTCATGCTCATCCCGTACTGCGGGCTGCCGATCATGCTGCTCTGGGTTATGACACTCTTGCTCCTAGGGCTCAAGGAGGCGCATGAGACCACGGGCGGCAAGTCGGC
This sequence comes from Nitrospirota bacterium, assembly GCA_041484745.1. Lineage (GTDB taxonomy): Bacteria > Nitrospirota > UBA9217 > UBA9217 > UBA9217 > JALNZF01. The sequence continues at coordinate 5,610 of JBGPIG010000112.1, forward strand.
ATTTGCCGTCCTCTTCCCTTTTATTTTCTGCTGCGGCCTGATCATGATAGCGGCGGCGCTTTTCATGGGCGCGGTCGCGGCCTCATGGGAAACCTGGATGCACCTGTATAATAAGTGAGGTGAGGCGGACGGCATGCGTGTTTTTTTTAAAGAGCGGTCCCCCGGCCAGATCGAGTTCGGCATCATCTACGGAGGTATAGCGCTGCTCCTGCTCTGTGCGGCATGGTTCCAACCCATATTCACTTTTCTTCCCTCCTGCGCGTTCAGGGGTCTTACGGGCATTCCCTGTCCTACCTGCGGCTCCACGAGGTCGGTCGTGCATCTGGCCCATGGAGACATCGCCTCCTCGCTTGCCATGAATCCCCTGATATCTCTGTGTTTTCTTGCCGCAGTCCCGTATTTTTTCTACAGCATCATCACCCTGACACCCCATATCCCTCGTTTAGACGTTTCTCTCACGGAACAAGAGAAGAACACCGCTCGGGCCGGGGTGATTATGCTTGTTCTCATCAATTGGACCTATCTCATCTTCATCCTCTAAATCCGTCATGATATCCCGTGGTTCTCGGTATTTCCAACAATAATATTTACATTTAATCATCAGTATGTTAATATACCAATCTTTTAGAAATATCCATACTATTGAGCAGTTACGGTGAGGGCGGATGGGTGTCGGCCAGGTAGTGATAGGCGTGGACCTCGGCGGGACGAACTTGCGGACGGCGCTTCTGAGCAAAGACGGGGAGATCCTGGATAAACGCAAGGAAGCTACGCACGCCTCTGACGGCTGGAAAATAGTTATTGCCCGGCTTGTCAAGAACATTGCCCTGCAGCGGGAGATCGCGGTGATGCGGGGCCTTGATGTAGCGGCGGTTGGTGTGGGGGCCCCCGGCGTGATCCAGATGGACAAGGGTATTGTGGTGAAGTCTCCCAATTTCCCCGATTGGAACAACCTCCCTCTCAGAGAAGAACTGGAGAAGGCCCTCAAGATCCCTGTTGTTATCGAGAACGACGCCAATGCAGCGGCCCTCGGGGAACAGTGGCGTGGAGCAGGTCACGGCATCGGGAGCATGATCCTTTTGACTCTCGGTACCGGTGTTGGTGGCGGCATCGTCCTTGATAACAAGATCTGGCAGGGCGCCGACGGCATGGCAGGCGAGATCGGCCATATGACACTGATCCCCAACGGGAGGCAGTGCGGATGCGGTAACACCGGCTGTCTTGAAATGTATGCCTCGGCTCGCGGCATCGTACAGAGTTACCGGGAGGCGGTGGGGATGAACGGCCCGGCCCAGACCCCCGAGATTACGTCCGCGCAGATCTATCTGGCCGCGCAGGGCGGCGATGCCGTGGCCCGACGGGTGATGAAAGACATGGGCCGCATGCTCGGCATCGGTATTGCGAACCTGATCAACATATTTAATCCGCAGATGATCGTGCTCGGCGGCAGAGTCAAGGACGCGTGGGACCTGTTCATCGGCGCTACGCGAGAGGAAATCATGCGAAGGGCCTTTCAGGTTCCTGCCGAACGGACCGAGATCGTGCAATCAGTTCTGGGGGACGATGCCGGGATGGTCGGCGCAGCGGCAGTAGCACTGCAGAAAATAGAGTTAAGGCGAGGATAATAACAAATAACAAGCTCCAAACGACAAATAAATTCCAAAATTCAAATACCAAATTTCAAATATTTTGGAAATTGTGTTTTTTAGATTTGGATATTATTTGCAATTTGTAATTTGATATTTGGAATTTGAAATACATTATGACCAGTACGAATATCAGGAACTTTTGCATCATTGCACATATTGATCACGGGAAGTCAACTCTTGCCGACCGCATCCTTGAATATACCGGGGCGCTTTCCGACCGCGAGATGTCGGCTGCCGGCAGCAACCAGGTGCTCGATGACATGGACCTTGAACGAGAACGCGGAATCACCATCAAAGCCCACGCGGTACGTCTCGAGTACAGGGCATCTGACGGGAAGACCTATGTCCTGAACCTGATCGATACGCCGGGGCATGTCGATTTTACTTATGAGGTCTCGCGAAGCATGGCTGCCTGTGAAGGGGCGCTGCTGGTCGTGGATGCTTCGCAGGGAGTAGAGGCCCAGACGCTCGCCAATGCCTATCTCGCAATCGACCATAACCTAGAGATCATTCCGGTCATCAACAAGATCGATCTGCCGAGCGCGGACATCGAGGAGGTCAAACGACAGATCGAGGAACTCGTCGGTCTCGATGCGTCAGGCGCGATACCGGCAAGCGCTAAAGCGGGGATCGGTACCAGGGAAATCCTTGAGTCGGTGGTGAAGAACATCCCGGCGCCGTCGGGAAATCCGGATGCGCCGCTCAGAGCGCTTTTGTTCGATTCCTGGTATGACACCTATCAAGGGGTGGTCATCCTTGTTCGCGTGGTTGACGGGACCGTGCGGCCGAAGCAGAA
>JBGPIG010000113.1:0-8031 GCA_041484745.1 Nitrospirota bacterium
TTATACAAGGCGGGGATCCGTGGCGCTGAGGCGCATTAAGGCCGACCTGCACGTGCATACGTGTCTGTCTCCCTGCGCTGGTCTGGACATGTCGCCGCTGGGGGTGGTTCACGAGGCCCTGCGAAAAGGCCTTGACCTCATCGGCATCTGTGATCATAACTCCGCCGAGAACGTTCTGGCAGCTAAGAAGGCGGGCAGGCGGCACGGGCTCCTGGTGCTCGGCGGGATGGAAGTGACCTCTTCGGAAGAAGCGCTCCTCCTCGTATTCTTTGACCAGGACGACGACGTGCTCCGGTTCCAGGAGCTTATCTACCGGCATCTGAGCGGTACGAATGATGAGCATGCCTTCGGCCAGCAGGTGATCGCAGATGAAGACGACGGAGTGAGCGGGTTCTGTGATCGGCTCCTGATTGGAGCGACCTCCCTGTCGGCCGGCAAGATCGTCGAGGCGGCCCGATCAGGCAAGGGAGAAAGCCTCGTGATCGCGGCGCATGTGGACCGGGAGGCCTTCAGCATTATCGGACAGCTCGGGTTTATCCCTCCCGATCTTGGTCTGGACGGGGTGGAGATTTCAAAATATATGACCGCCGACAAGGCGGTAGAGCGGTTCCCTGATTGTAGGCATTATCCGGTCATCATCGGTTCCGACGCGCATAACGCCGGGGACATCGGGGAACGCTTCATGTGCTTTACGGTGGAAGACGGGAGTGTAGCTGAGATCAAAAAGGCGCTGCTCGGCAGGGATGGTAGGAAGGCGGGCTGCTGAGGCCGTGGAAGATATCTCGCTGCATATTCTTGATATTGCCGAAAATTCAATTCGCGCCGAGGCAAAGAGGATTGAGATCCTTCTTGCCCGGGACAGGGCGCGTGACTTTCTTCGCTTCGAGGTCAATGACGATGGAAGAGGGATGGATCCGGAGACGCTAGCGAAGGTTCGGGACCCGTTCTTTACGACGAAACAAAAGAAAACCGGTCTCGGGATCCCGCTCCTGACCCAGGCGGCCGAACAGGCCGGCGGGACGGTAACCGTAGATTCTTCTCCCGGCAAGGGTACCCGAGTGGCGGTCACGTTCACATGGAGTCATGTGGACCGGCCGGCGATCGGCAGCATGGCAGATACCCTGCTCATGCTGATAGCAGGTCACCCGGATATCGATATTGTGTACGAGGAACGGGAGGGTGACAGGGTCTTCCGGTTCGATACGCGTGAGATCAAGAACGACCTTGAAGACGTGCCGATCAATACCCCCGAGGTCCTTACCGCGATCAGAGGTATGCTGAACGAACAGATTCAATTTGAAATGTAAAATTTCAAATGGTCATGAGGTAAACAATGAGTAACGAAGCGGTTGCGCAGCAGACTGCCACGGACAACGAAGTCATCATGCCGGATATGTACCTGAAGATCGACGCGATCGTCGCGCGGTACAAGGACAAGCCTGGATCGCTCATCCCCGTGCTCCAGCAGGCCCAGGATGTATGCGGCTATCTGCCGCACGCAGTACAGCGATACGTTGCCAAGGGGCTCAATATGTCGCCGAGCGTGGTGTTCGGCGTCGCGACCTTCTACTCCTTCTTCACGCTCGTGCCGCGCGGGAAGCATATTATCCGCGTTTGTCTTGGAACTGCCTGCTATGTGAAGCGGAGCGAGGAGATCCTCGACAAGATAAAGGACGAACTTGATCTTGAGGTCGGTGAGATCACCCGGGACAAAAAATACTCCCTCGAGGCTGTACGGTGCCTCGGCGCCTGCGGTCTTGCCCCGGTTGTCGTCATCGGACAGGACACGTATGGGGACGTAGCAGCGACCAAAGTGATGGACATCATCAAAAAATACGAGTAGCATCATAATACCTGAATGCGGATTGTGGAATAAGGATGGCTAGACTATGGCAAAACTCACGATCGCCGATTTAAAAAAGATCAAGGAAGACTATCATCAAGGTTTGCGCGAGGGCGGGTTCCGGGCCAGGATCACCGTGCATATGGGGACCTGCGGGATCGCCGCGGGGGCTCGGGGCATCATGAACACGATCATGGAAGAGCTCGCTAAATCGAACCTGAAAGACGTCGCGATCACAACGTCGGGCTGCGCGGGCCTCTGCAGCAAGGAACCGATGGCAACCATCGAGCTTACCGGCGAGCCGCCGGTAAAGTATACCTCGCTGACGGATGATAAAATACGGAAGATATTTGCCGAACACGTGGTGGGCGGCAAGCCGGTCCAGGAGTACGCCTTGGTTATGGGGCACGAGACAACGTATTAACAGTGCAGTGAAAAATGCAGAGTTGTAGTACTTACCTGATGCACGTTGAACTTTGAACTTTCTTCTTACGGGGTAATATCGTGGAAACGACGACATACCGTTCAAACATTATGATCTGCGCAGGTACGGGCTGTGTGGCAAACGGATCGCTCAAGGTCAAGGACGCCCTCGAAACCGAGCTCATCAAGCGCAACCTCCAGAACGAGATCAAGATTGTGCTGACCGGATGCAACGGGTTCTGCGCCAAGGGTCCGGTGATCGTGATCTACCCCGAGGACACCTTCTACCAGATGGTAAGGCCCGATGACGTGCCGCATCTCGTGGAGGAGCATTTTGTCAAGGGGAGACTGGTCCAGAAGTTCCTGTACACGCCTCCCGCGCAAAAAGACCCAATCCCCGTGATGAACGAGATCCCGTTCTTCAAGCACCAGGTGCTCCGTGCTCTCCGGAACCGGAGCCTCATTGATGCGGAGAAGATAGAGGAGTACATCGCGCGTGACGGCTATATGGCGGCAGCCAAGGCCCTCATGGAGATGAAACCTGAAGAAATCGTGATCGAGATGAAGAAGTCCGGTCTTCGCGGCAGGGGCGGCGCGGGCTTTCTGACGGGCCTCAAGTGGGAGCTCTGCGCACGGGTCCCCGGTGAAATAAAATATATCCTGTGCAACGGCGACGAAGGCGATCCCGGCGCGTTCATGGACCGGAGCGTCATGGAGGCCGATCCGCATTCGGTGCTCGAAGGCATGATCATCGCTGCCAAGGCGATCAACGCCCACTATGGTTATATCTACGTCCGGGCTGAATACCCGCTTGCCGTGCACCGGCTCCAGCTCGCCATAGAACAGGCCAAGGAGAACGGCTTACTGGGCAAGGATATCCTGGGATCCGGTTTCGATCTCGATATCGAGATCTATCAAGGCGCTGGAGCGTTCGTATGCGGTGAAGAGACTGCGCTCATGGCGTCCATAGAAGGCAAACGCGGCATGCCGAGGGCCAAACCGCCGTTCCCGGCGGTCAAGGGCCTCTGGCAGCGGCCCTCGGTGCTCAATAACGTAGAGACGTTTGCCAACATACCCCCGATCATCCTGCATGGCGCAGACTGGTTCGCGAGCCTCGGCACCGAGAAGAGCAAGGGCACGAAGGTGTTCGCCCTCTCCGGGGCTTTGAACAACATCGGCCTCGTCGAGGTGCCCATGGGCATCCCGCTCAAGACCGTGATCTACGACATCGGCGGCGGCATCAAGGGAAATCGCAAGTTCAAGGCCGTGCAGATGGGCGGCCCCTCGGGAGGCTGCATTCCCTACTCGCTCATCGATACGCCCGTGGATTTCGAAAACATCAATAAGACCGGCGCGATCATGGGTTCCGGAGGCATGGTGGTGATGGACGAGACCACGTGCATGCCGGCCATGGCGAAGTTTTTCCTCGAATTCACCGAGGATGAGTCCTGCGGAAAGTGTGTGCCTTGTCGGATCGGGAACAAGACCCTCCTTTCGATCCTGACCAGGATCACGAAGGGTGAAGGCCGGGAGGGTGATATCGAGCTCCTGCTCGCCCTTTCGCAGCAGATCAAGGACACCTCGCTCTGCGGTCTCGGTCAGACCTCGCCCAACCCGGTACTCACTACGATAAAGTATTTCCGGGACGAGTATGAGGCGCATATTAAGGACCACCTCTGCCCCGCCCGGGTCTGCACGCCACTTGTCAAATTTGTGGTGGATCAGGCAAAGTGTAAGAAGTGCGGCCAGTGTTTCAAGGCCTGCCCGGCTGGGGCGCTTCAGTGGGAAAAAGGCCAAGTTGCATACATCAATCCGGAAAAGTGCACGAAGTGCAAATCCTGCATCAAGGCGTGCCGGTTCTGGTCGATCGATTAGCGCCATTCACCACAAAGGCACGGAGACTCAATTGGGAATGAACCAGGTTTTGATTCTCTTCGTCTCCTGGCGACTTCGTGGTAAAAAAGGTTCTTAAAAAGGTAAAAACTTATGTCGAAAATGACGGTTACGGTTGACGGAAAAAAGGTTGAGGTCCCTCTGGGATCCACTATCCTCGAAGCAGCAAACGCGGCCGGGTCGCGTGTGCCTGTCTTGTGCCATGACAACAAGCTCCATCCGTTCGGCGCTTGCAGGATCTGCCTCGTTGAGGTGGAGGGCACGCCGCGCAAGTTCACGCCATCGTGCACGACGCCTGCCACGGACAACATGGTCGTCAAGACCACCTCGCCCGCGCTTATCGAGGCCCGGCGAATGGTGCTCGAGCTTCTTCTCATCAAGCACCCCCTTGACTGTCCTGTATGCGACAAAGCAGGCGAGTGTAAGCTCCAGGACCTTGTGCACGAGTACGGGCTCGGACCGAGCCGGTTTGACGCGGACAAGAATTATCTCCCGCCGGACTATGAGAGCGCGATTATCGAGCGGAACATCAGCCGTTGCATTCTTTGCGGCAAGTGTGTCAGGATCTGCGACGAGCAGAACGGGGTCGGCGAGTGGGCCTTTACCCGCCGGGGAACGAAGGCGCGCATCAGCACCGATTTCGACCGGCCGCTCGACTGCGAGTTCTGCGGCGAATGTGTAGAGATCTGTCCCGTGGGCGCGCTTACCACGCGCCAGTTCAAGTACAAGGCCCGTTCGTGGAACCTCGAGGGGACCACCTCGGTTTGCAATTACTGCGGCTGTGGCTGCGGCATCTCTTACGAAACGCGCGACGGAAAGATCATGCGGGTGGGGCCTGCAAAAGAAAACTATCTTTGCGCCAAGGGCCGGTTCGGATGGGATGCCGTCCATTCCGCCGAGCGGCTTACTACGCCGAAGATGCGCGTGGGTGGAGAACTCATAGACTGTACCTGGGATGAGGCGTTGTCGGTTGTCGCGACCAACCTCAAGGTGATCAAGAACAAACGCGGACCGGAAAGCATCGGCGGACTCGGTTCGGTCCGGACCACGAACGAAGACAGCTATATTTTCCAGAAGTTCATGCGAATGGTCGTCGGGACGAACAACGTCGACATGCTCGCGAGGCTCAAGGTGCCGAAGGGGCTGGACACGGCATTTTTCTCCGGTGAACTGAGCAAGATCGGGGAGCATGAGGTCGTTCTCATCCTCGACAAAAACGTGGGTGAGATCAACCCCCTCACGGGCATCGAGATCGTGCGCGCGGTCAATCGGAAGGAACGGAAAGTCATTCTGGTCAGCAGCGAGAACAACAAGTTCAATAGGGTCGCTTCGGTGGTGATTCCCGCGAGCCTGGCCAAGGCTGTCGAGGACCTCGTCTCCGCCTTGGCTTCCGCAAAGGGAGGGAATGAGATACAGAAGGCCGCGGAAATCCTGAAGGCGGCCGCGAGCGTTGCTATCATTGTCCCTGCACGATTGACGGATAAGGAGTTCGCGAAGGTCAAGGAACTCTCGGGGCAGCTTAAGAGCGTCACCTACTATCCTCTGGTACGGCGGAGCAATTTCCAGGGCTCCCTGGACATGGGAGTGATTCCCTCCTATTATCCCGGATACCGGAAGGTGGATGCGGATACGATCGCCTCGTTTGCGAGCGCGTGGAATGCGACCCTGCCCAAAACTCCCGGCATGAACGCCGTCGAGATGATCAACGCCATCCCATCCGGCAAACTCGCAGCGTTGTATATCATGGGCGACGATCCGGTAGGGAGCGACCGGCACCTCCGCGAGCCACTCGAGAAGCTGGATTTTCTGGTTGTTCAGGATATCTTCATGACCGAGACCGCGAAGATCGCGGATGTAGTGCTCCCTGCCGCGGCGAGCGCGGAGAAGTCAGGGACGTTCACCAACATTGAACGCAGGCTCCAGCAATTGAACAAAGCGGAAGAGCCTGTCGGTGAGTCACGATACGACTGGGATATCATCCAGGATGTTGCGAATCGAATGGGCGGTTCCCTGCACTATACCTCTGCCCGGGACGTCATGAAGGAGATCAAGTCTGTCGTGTCTTTGTACCGCGATCTCGCCAACGGCGCATGCTGGCCGCGCGAGAAGTCCCCGCTGATCAACACCGACGTCGACCTTTCGCTGTCGTCTGATTCGATCATGAAGCAGGAAGTGATAACTGCGGAGAAGTTGCTCTTCTCTTCAGGCATGACCATTACCCGCTCCCATGAGATAGGGACTATTCGGCATATTAAGATCGAAGCGTAGGAGCAGAACATGCCCGATATACATCAGATACTGAATATTGTCTATACCTTTGTTATCCCGGTGGCCGTGCTGCTGGTGTTCATCCTGGCCAACGCCGTGTACCTGCAGTACGTGGAGCGGAAAGTGCTGGGTCACATGCAGGCGCGTCTCGGACCCATGCGCGCCGGCTGGCACGGACTGCTGCAGCCGATCGCCGATGCGGTAAAGCTCCTCCTGAAGGAGGACATCATTCCCGCAAAGGCCGATAAATGGGTGTTCAGCGTTGCGCCGCTCATCGCGGTGATCATGGCGTTTGGCGCCATGGTCGTGATCCCCTTCGGCCCCTCTACGGATTTCTACGGACTTCTCTCAAAAAAGATCCCGATCTCGGTCTCAAACCTGAACATCGGCGTGCTTTACATCCTTGGATTTGCCAGCGTCGGCACCTATGGCATAATCATGGCGGGATGGGCCTCGAACAATAAATATTCACTCATGGGAGGGTTCCGTTCCGCGGCGCAGATGATCAGCTATGAGGTCCCGATGGCTTTTGCTATTGTCACCGTGGTGCTCATGGCCGGCTCGCTGAACTTGTCGGATATCGTGAACGCCCAGTCCCAGAGATGGAACATCATCGCGCTGCCGGTCGGGCCGGTGGCCTTTTTTCTCTACCTGTTCTCCGGCATCGCTGAAACGAACCGGGTACCCTTCGACCTGCCCGAGGCCGAGAGCGAGCTCGTGGCGGGGTTTTTCACTGAGTACAGCGGCATCAGATATAGCCTCTTCTTCATGGCGGAATACATCAACATGATGATAGTGTCGCTGCTCGCAAGCATCATGTTCTTGGGTGGATGGCTGCCGGTCCAGATCTTACCGCAAACACTTGGCCACCTCGCCCACATTGCCTGGATCAATCGGATGCTGGCGGCCATACCCCCGACGTTCTGGCTGCTCGGCAAGTTGTATTTCTTCATATTCTTCTATATTTGGCTGCGGGCCACGCTCCCCCGGTACCGCTATGACCAGCTCATGGCGATCTCCTGGAAGGTCTTGCTGCCCCTGTCGCTCGGAACCCTGTTGGTGGCGGCGGGCATGAAGCAGATGGGATGGCTGTAGGGGAGTTGCGAGGCGTTGGGAGTTCGGAGTTAGGGAGTCTACGACAATGAACAAAGTGAAGAAACTGCTCAAAACGATATTCCTGTTTGAGATAGCCCAGGGCATGGCGCTGACGCTCAAGACCATGCTGACCAAGCCGGTTACCCGTCAGTATCCAACGGTCAAGCGCAAGCCGATCCCCGGCTCGCGGGGGCTCCACGCCATGCGGCGAGATGAAACGGGAAAGGCTGCATGTATCGGGTGCGGTCTCTGTGAGGCGGTCTGCCCTTCAAAAGCCATAACCGTAGTGACGTCCGAGGGACCGGACCATGAAAAAATTGTGAATTCCTATGAGCTTGACCTGCTCCGATGCGTGTTCTGCGGGTTCTGCATCGACGCGTGTCCCGTGTCGGCGATCCTGATGACCCCCGAATTCGAACTTGCCTGCTATTCCCGGAAGGACGCTTTCTATACCAGGGACCGGCTCGTTGAAGTGGGGGACAACTATATGGGCAGGAAGGCGGCAAAAA
>JBGPIG010000114.1:0-8022 GCA_041484745.1 Nitrospirota bacterium
ATATTCATCATCAACCCCAACCTGACCGATGAAGAGACCGCCGCAGTGATCAAAAAAATGCAGGATGTGGTCGCGAAACAGGGCGGCGAAATGACCAAGTTCGAGGACTGGGGCAAAAAGAAGCTCGCCTATGAGATCAAGAAGCACAAGCGCGGTCACTACGCGTTCTTCCAGTTCAAAGCCGGGCCAACAGCCGTAAGCGAGCTCGAGCGCACGTACAAGCTCACGGATTCGGTGATCAAGTTCATAACGGTAAAGCTTGAGAAAGAGCTGCGCACCAGACCGGCCCCAAAACCGAAGAAGAAGGACCTCGCCAAGGCAGCGGCAGAGGCCGCAGCACAGGCCGGCTAAGGGGCCGTTGATTGCAGGTTTCAACGGTCCGGCGCCCCTCCTGCTGCTGCTGAAAAAGTGCACAAGGACATCGCGATAAAACGAGGTGACCCATGACGAGCTTTAATAAAGTGATCCTGTTAGGCAATCTCACCCGCGATCCCGAGGTACGGTACACACCGAACTGCAGCGCGGTTGCAAACTTTGCCATCGCGGTCAACCGCAAATACAAGCAGGGCGAAGAAACCAGGGAAGAGGTCAGCTACATCGACATCGTCGTGTTCGGCAAACAGGCTGAAAACTGCGGCCAATATCTCAACAAGGGAGATGCCGCTCTGATCGAAGGCAGGCTGCAGCAGCGGCGATGGGACGACAAAGAAACCGGCCAGAAGCGAAGCAAGGTGGAAGTGGCGGCTCAGGCGGTAACGTTCATGCCGAAGCGTTCATCGGCATCGGCCGGCCAGGGCGGCGGTCACGCGCAGCCGGACCCGGCGCCGGAATCACCCGTGGACGAGGGAGAAATCCCCTTCTAAGGATTCTCGTCCGGTAGTTCAAAACTAATAATTATACGAGGAGTTCACTATTATGGCAGAGTACCCAGCAAGATCATCGGAACGGTCTTCTGACTCGAGAGGCGGCAGAGGAGACAGCAGGGACAGCAGAGGACCGAACAAGAGACGGTTCCAGGTCCGGAAAAAGGTGTGCCGGTTCTGCGTAGACAAGACGCCCTTTATCGACTACAAAGACGTCAAGACCCTCAAGTTCTTCGTTACCGAGCGGGGCAAGATCCTGCCCCGCCGCATATCCGGCAACTGCGCGCGGCACCAGCGCGAGGTCACCGTCGCTGTGCAGCGGTGCAGGAACATCGCGCTCCTGCCGTTCTCAGGAGAGAAGTAAACGTAGCATGCAGTTCTGTACAGGAAACAGGGAAACTCAGCGGTTACTCAACGTGACCCTGTTTTTCCCTTTTTTTTGGAGATTGATATGAATTACCGGCCGATTCTCATCGCCACGGTGCAAACTGTTGGATTGTTCGTTGCGGGATTCGTCATCCCCGTACTGGGCCAGATGCTCACCCTGTTCACTCCCATTCCCCTCATCATACTCTACGTCCGGCATGGCACGTGGGAAGGGCTCATAACACTTGTCGCTTCGAGCGCCATTGTCGGTGTTCTCGGGGGGTGGCAGGTCGCCGCCATCCTCTTCCTCAGTTTCGGTCTCATGGCCATCGGCACAGGCGAAGGCATGCGCAGGCAGCTGAAACCCGAGCAGACAGCGCTTCTCGGCGGTCTCCTGCCGATTGCGGTGCTGGGGCTCGTCCTGGCTTTCTATATTGCCCGCATCGATAAAAATCCCATCATCCTCGCCGAAGAGTATCTGCGCGGCAGCGTGGCGGAAGCGGCGAAGTTATATACCAGCATGGGGCTCCGCGAAATGGCGGCAACGGTCAACGCGGTATCCGACACGTTTATCCATTACCTCGTCAGGCTCATACCCGGCATTACCATCGCCACCTCAGTCGTCCAGGCTGCGTGCTGTTATGGCATTGCCCGCGCCATCATCATGCGAAAACCGGTTACCGATCCTGTCCCCGCACCGACATCGCTCGTTGCATGGCATGCGCCGGACTCCTGGGTCTGGGGCCTCATCGCGGCGCTTGCCCTCATCGTGGTCCCTCGAGAGGCTTCACGGCTCACGGGATGGAACATCGCGATCCTCTTCGCCATCGTATACCTTGCGCAGGGAACCGCCATCGTAGAGCATTACCTCAGGAAAGTGCGCATCAACACCTTTACCCGGGGACTGCTCCTCGCGCTCATTCTTGCCCTGCCGTCCATCGTATTCGTGATCGCCCTTGGCATTGTGGACATCTGGGCGGACTTTCGGAAGGTGCGGGCGCCCGTCCTGAAAGCATAAGCTCCTGTGCGGTGATGCCGGATCCGAGCTTCTTCGTGGTGACATTGATGGAATTGGTAATAATTCAAAGCTGATGGTCTCGTAAAAAGTCATTTTTTTAACCACCGAGACGCGGAGGCACAGAGAATAGCTTTTTTTCAGCATGTTCTTCTCGGCGTCTCAGCGCCTCAGCGGTGAGTCTTTTGTTTTTACGACTTTATCAAAGCTCACAATCCGCTTTCTTTTATGCTCTCATCGCCCCGGAGGCGCCTCTCCCTCATTTTTCTCCTCCACTTTGTTCCCTTTTCTGATATAATGCTTCGCAAGGAGTTATCATGCGTCTTCCCAAAGAAATGATCAAACACATCGCCGATGCGATCGCCGAAAACCTTGAGAGCAAGGGACTGGTTGAATATGAGGCTCCCAAAGTCACGATCGCCGAGAAGATCGCCGAGGTGATCACCGCCGACATGCTGGCGGAAGAGAAACTGAACAAAGATGTGGAGAAGATCCTCTCCGCACATGAGGCCGAGATCGCGAGGGAGCAGATGGATTATCGAAAGGTGTTCGACATGACCAAGCAGAAGCTCGCGCGAGAGAGGGGTATCGTACTGTGAGACTGAGCGAAGACCGGATATACCACCTCTCACACCTTGTTCAGGACATGCTTATCCGCAACCGAAGCGTTGACATGCTCCAGCCCGAGGAGCGCCTTCTCCGTGAGATCAAGCGGACCTTCACCGAAGAGCTCAAGTTCGAGGACGAGGCGGACGAGGCCGCGCGGCGCACCATCCAGTCGCTGTCGCGCAGGGTCCCCGAGGGAAGCCCGGAGTGGGACGTCCTCCACCGGAAATACCTTGAAGAAGAAATGCGCAGGAGAAAAAAGATTTGAAAAAAATAGTCCTCCCCGGCCTGGTCCTCTACACGCTCTCTTCCGGCTTGGGATTGTTTCTCATTCCAGGCCTGTCCAGCAGCCTCCTTATCCCCTGGCTCACCGGATTTGTTTTTCTTATCTTCATCGTTTCCTATCTCACGGTATTCACGCAAGAACGTTCCAACGGACTCGCCTTCCTCGTCCTCGGCATCATCGGCCTCAATTTTCTAGTTCAGACAACCGGGGGTCCCGGTTCCCCCCTCTTCCCGCTCTATTTTCTCCTGACTGCGGCGGCCGCCTTGCAGCATCGCACCTGGGCCTATCCGGTCACCGGGCTTATCCTCGGCATAGAGGCGCTGAACCTTGTCATCTCGGGCAAAGGCGCGCCGAGCCGGTGGAATGCATATGCCGGATTTGCGGCATCGCTCTCCGGCGTGGCCATTATAACCACGCACATCACCCACCGCATGCGGACCGGTGAAAAGGCGGCCAAAGACAGCTATGAGAAGCTGATCTCCGATGCCGATGCCGTTGATCCCCTTGCCGGCGGCACCAACGTGGAGGCCTTGACCGATAAGAGGAGACAGGCGACGAACGTCAGCGTAGCGCGGGAGCGGGAGAAGACGTTCACTGAACTCATCAATATGGTCTCGGGTCTCGTACCCGCGCACACCTATGCCCTCTTCCTTGACGACCGTGACGATGGGGTGTTCTCGCTCAGGGGGATACGGAGCCAAAGCCGCGCTGTCGCCTCCTCTACGGTGGAGTTCGCCAAAGGCAACGGCCTGATCGGCATCTGCGCCGCACGGAACCAGCCGCAGTACCTTCCGGACATCATCATCCCCGTCAAGAGCCTGGGATATTATACGCAGAACGTGCCGGTGCAATCGTTCCTTGCGATCCCTATGGCGATATCTGAAGCGGACCGCGTCATGGGCGTGCTCTGTGTCGACAGCCTCGAACGCGATGCTTTCCCTGAAGAGGTCCAGGCCACGCTGCAACGATTCGTCCCGTTCTTTATCCAGATCATCGACAAAATCCGGATATCGGTCGAGATGGACATTCGGGCAAAGAACTTTGCCGCGCTGCACGATATGAGCTCGGTCCTGAGCAGCAGCCTCGAGATCTCCGATGTCCTGGATAAACTGACCGTCCAGCTTAGGTCCGTCGTGCCCTACGATTTTTGCGCCTGCGTCCTCTACGACGAGCCAAGCAAAATGGCGGTCCTGACCGCTTTACGCGGATACGACAGCAAGTATGTCGGAAGCCTGTTTCCGCTCGACCCGGCTAAGAAGGACGCGGACGGAGAAAAAAGCGTTATTCTGCTGCATATGCTCAAACAGTGGCAGGAACGCGGCATGGTCAAAATCCACTACGACCCCGACCTCGGAGAACGCGGCAGGGACATCAGCCTCTTCCCCATAAAGGAGCTTCAGCAACCGATCAAATCACTCTACGGGCGGCCGCTTGTGGCTCGAGGAAAATTCATAGGCGCCGTCTTCCTCAGCTCGATCAGGGCGAATTCGTTCACGGAATATCACCTCAACTTCATGGACACCCTGCTGAACCACGTATCCATAGTCGTGGACAACAACATGCTGCACAGGCGGATACGGGACATGGCCCACACCGACGGTCTCACCGGTCTCTTCAATCACCGGACGTTCATGGACAAGCTCAATGAGGAGTTCAAACGGCTCGACCGCGAATACCAGCACTTCTCGCTTCTGATCCTCGATATAGACTTTTTCAAGAAAGTGAATGATGAGTTCGGTCATCCGGTCGGTGACACAGCGCTCAAATGCGTCGCCGGGGTCATCCACGATATGGCGCGCAGCATAGATTTTGTCGCGCGCTACGGCGGTGAAGAATTCGCCGTAGGCATGGTCGGCTCGGACTCCGTGGGGGCGAAGATCATGGCGGAGCGCATACGGAAGACCGTCGAGAATACGGTCATCACCGCAGGCAAGATCACCTTGAAGTGCACCGTCAGCATCGGCGTTGCCTCGTACTACCGGGGGTGCGAAAAAAAGGAAACGCTGATCGCGCAGGCCGATCAGGCTCTCTACCATGCAAAGCATGCCGGTAGAAACCGCGTCTGTCTTTACCAGGATATCAAGGACCCGGAATCAGCCCCGGTAAAACCGGACAGATGACCCTCGATCGCACACAGGATACCGACCGCATTCAGATTCAACCTTTTCCCCCGATCGGGGTCTTATTAAGCAGCACACGGCGCATGTATGGATGAAGACCTTGACCTCATCAACAGGACCCAGGCAGGCGAACGTGACGCGTTCGACGGGCTGGTATTAAAGTACCAAAAGCCGCTCTACTCACTGATCTATCGCATGGTAAGCAACCATGATGATGCCTCGGACATCCTGCAAAAAACCTTTGTCAAGGCCTTCACCGGCCTGGACTCCTTCGAACGGCGGTCGAGCTTCAAGACCTGGCTCTACCAGATTGCGATCAACCTCGCTAAGAACGTTTATCGCGACCGGTCCAGGGCCGTGTTTATACCGCTCGATGACGTGATCATCAAAAAGGACCCCCGCACGCTCGATATGCTGATCCAAAAAGAGAGCAGGCTCCAGCTCCGGCAGGCGCTAACGGGGCTCCCGGATAAACAGCGCATGACGGTCATGCTCAGGGTGCAAGAAAACCGGAAATTCGATGAGATCGCAAAGATCATGAAATGCTCTCTCGGCACTGCCAAGGCGAACTACCATCATGGGGTGCAGAAACTGAAAGTGCAGTTGGGAGAAAAGAACAAAAATTGGGAAACGTGACGGATATGTGCACTGCTATCGATATAAAAGAACTGCTGCCCGCATTTGTTGAACAGGGCCTTGGCCATGCTGATACGCTCAGGGTCGAGGGCCATCTTGGCTTTTGCGAGGACTGCCGCACTGAACTTTCCCTCCTCCGCATGATGGCCGAAGAGAGAGTGCCCGATCCCGGCAAGGTGTTCTGGGCGACAATGCCGGATCGGGTATACCGGGCTGTTCAGGAACAGAAATCGAGGAGAAAACCATTCGATCTCGCCCGTCTCGCGGACCGGTTGACCCTGCCTCGCTGGGCCTGGGCTGCGGCGACGGTCGGGATCGTTTTCATGATATCATGGTTCATTATTCAATCTCCCCGGCACTATCCGGATGTATCCGGGCCGCCGGGATATGACCTCCCCGACGAAAACATGATCGCCGACAACACCGGCACCCTGCACCTGAGCGAGTTCGATCAGGACGAGCTGAATATCGTGGATGACTGGGCGGGCAGAGAGCTCGCATCCATCGCCCATGAGGCGGAGTTTCTTATGGCAAACAATCATGACACGGATATGTATGAAGAACTTGCTGAATTGAACGCGCAGGAAGTCAAGCGGCTTTCAGAAATTATCATTCACTATAAACAGGAGGGATGACATGAAGAGAGCACAAATACTGGCCCTGGCCGCGCTGCTGACGATAGCGCCGACAATTTCGTTTGCCCAGGGCCCCGTATCGCCTCAGCCCGGAGGACCGTCCGACGATACAATGGTCAATAACCCGACCCCTCCCGGACGAGGACCCGCCCTGTCAGAGGAAAAACGGGACGAGATCAGGAAAAAAGTCGAGGCCATCAGAATATGGAAACTCACGGAAGAGCTGAAGCTCGACGCCAACGCGAGCGCAAAACTCGCTTCTCTCCTGAGTTCCATGGACCAGAAGAGAAAGGAAACCATGCGCGAGTACATGAACACGATGAGAACGCTCCGTGTCTATCTGAAGTCTGCAAAACCCGATGAGGCAAAAATAAAACCTACCCTCGAAAAGCTCGAGAACAAACACCGCGAGATGCAGGAAATCCGGGAACTGGAGCTGAAAAACGTGCGAGAGCTCCTGACGATCGAACAGCAGGCGCGGTTCCTGATCTTCCAGCAGAAGTTCCAGAGTGAAATGCGTAGTATGATCGCCGGCGCGCGCGGCGGCGGGCCCGGCAAAGGCGGAATGGGGCCGGATGGCGGACCGGGGATGAAAGGCGGTCAGATGCCCGGAGGAACGGGGCGACCGCCGGACAAGTAACGCTTAACGCTCAGGAAACAACATCGTCGAATCATCCTCGTGAGGGGCTTTACAAAGCCCCTCTTTTTTTGTAAGCCTCCCGTCGATTACGATCCGCACCCCCTTCAAAAACTATTTCCTCCTCTTCATATTGACAAACAGCCGGTCGAGCCCGTATAATCCGTGACACTCTTGTAAGAAAGGTATCGTGTGTCATGAATCGAATCATCAAGAAGTATGCGCAATTCCTCGAACGATCCAACACGGTTTACGCCCAGGCTTCTTCAAAACACGGGGTTGGATGCAAACGGGGATGTCACGAGTGCTGCTCGGTCGGGTTCTTCGACATCACGCTTCTCGACGCGATCTATTTGCGCAATGCCCTGAAACAACTCCCCGCATCCGTCAGGGAGCGGGTAATCGCGAAATCCAATGAACAGATTGATATCCTCGAGAAGAAAGGCGCCTTCTCGCGGAAGGACCCGCTGCTCAAAACGCTGCCGGCCATCGACACAATCTCGCGCAGGTCGGCGAAGATGCGATGCCCCGCCCTTGATGACAACGGTGCCTGCCTGATCTATCATCAACGGCCGCACATCTGCCGTATCTTCGGCCCCACGATCCGGGGCCCGCGGCGCGCGGTCCATCTTGCAGGCTGCGGCTATTTCACCAAGGACATCCCTGAAGCGGATTTCCCGATCTACGACCATTATGATGAGGAAAAGAAATTGCAGAAAGCCATGTTCGTGAAAGCCGGCCGTAAGCGGATCCGCGAAGTTGACACCATTATTCCCGCGGCGATAACCTTGGATTTGAAGAAGTGGCTTTGATGCGGCAAACTACAAATTCCAAGCAGCAAATAACAAATAAGCACCA